>JBMFUH010000599.1:0-4795 GCA_049966735.1 Isosphaeraceae bacterium | reverse complement strand
CGGCAAGCCTCACTGACCTGAACGCCTTGAGGATCGTGGCTGGCCAGGATGCCTACCGGACAGCTCAGCCCAGCCAGCCACTCCGGCAAATCCTGGTTCCAGGTCCACAAACCCGTCGGGTCGCGCCGCCAGGGAACCTTGGCGTGATAGCTCGAAACCCCGAAACCGGCCTCCTCGAGCTGCTTGCGAAAGCCCCGTTCACGTTCCACGGAGAAGGCGTGATCGGGATAGCCGACGAAGCCGAAGTGCCGTATCCCGCGGTCCAGCAGGTGCTCCGCCGCGAGTCGGCCGACAGCCTGATGATCCACCAACACGCGGGGAAACGGCAGCTCGGGCAAGACCCCCGAAACGTTGACTACCGGACGGCCCAGCCGCAGGAGCGCCACGGCCAGCGCCTCGGTGGAAACATGGGCGATCAAGCCGTCGAGCCCCAGTTTCCCCACGGACGCCACACTCCGCGGCTCCGGCGCGATCGGGGTGAAAATCCAATCGGGCCGTGTCTCGGCAAACGTCTTGATCCCGCGGAGGATGTCGCGACAGAAATCAAAACCGAGACCAAATACCAGACCGATGCGTCTGACTCGAGGCATGCGTCGGGGTCCTCCTGGGATCGCCGTCGTGTCGCAACTCCATAAAAGTTTTACGCGATCTGACATAGCCGGGGAACGATCCCCCGGGAAACAATCGGTATTCTTCGTTGTCGAGGAGATCTGACCTGCTCGGGAGCAAAGCCTTGCCATGACAAAACGGTTGTCTGCCACCAGGGTGTTCGCGATCTCCCTGCTGGCATTGCTATTACCGGGGTTCCAGCCCGTCGCCAGCCTCGCATCACCACCGCCGGTCACCCGGGAAGAAATCAGGCATTTGCCTCGCGACTGCCCCATCGTCTACGACAACGACTGGCTCAAGGATACAAATGACGACGAGTACCTCTTTGCCAAGGCAAGCCTCGGCGAGGCAAAACTGCGGGGCGTTGTTCTGACCAAGGACGAGTGGGACCGGGGCCGACAGTACAAGGTCGAGGATGGGCTGAAGGACTTTCGGTCAAACCTGGAGATCGTTCGCCGGTCCGGCTGGAAGCACATTCCGGACGTCACAATCGGCGCTGACCGGCTTCTCCATCGGCCCGCCAGCAGCCGCATTCTCGACACGATGCCCGTAGCCTCCGCCGGGACGGAACTGATTGTTGCCGAAGCCCGGCGAGCCACGCCGCGAAGGCCGCTGGTCGTGATCGTGGGAGGGCCGCTCATCACGGTTGCCAGCGCCTACCTGACCGACCCCTCGATCGGCGATCGCATGGTCGTTTTCATGACTGACCTGACGGGCTACAACGGTTCAGACTCCTGGGCCAACTTCATCGTCGCGACCCGGTGCAAACTTGTGAACTTCGGCGCCAGTCCCCTCTGGTGGCCGCAGCGTCCCCTGCCGCCGGTCATGCCGCCGGATCGCTTTGATCGGCTGCCCGATCGGCAGGTAACCTGCGAGATGAAGCGCGTCGCGGCCATGTTCTGGGAACGAAGCACTCGTGCGAGAAAACCCGATCGTGACGACGGCTTGGGCGACGGTGCCGGGACGTTCTTGCTGTTTCGACCCGAGTCGTGGCGAGACGTCAGAAAGATGCGCGTCACGGGCGCATGGTCCGCCCAGCCGGTCTCGGATTCCGGCGTCTATCATTATCTTGACGCGACACGCGTCGACTTCGGACTGATGAGCGACGAATTCTTCGCCACGCTGCACAAGGCGCTTGAAGGAGGACCGGTTCGATGAGTCGATTCCTGATCGCATCCTCCATCATCCTGTTGTCGACCGCCGTGTCGAGAGCCGGTGATGAACCTGGCGTTTCTGGTGCTCCGCTCCGATATACCGTCTCGTGGATCGGCAACTCGTTTCCAGGAGGAAACGACCAGTGGGTTCAGAACTCGGTCGTCGAGGCGGCCATCACGGCGGACGGCTGTGTCTACACGTCGTCGGAATGGGACGAAGGCGGGCGATGCGTCGCCGCGTACAAGGATGGACGCACCAATTCGACGCTTTTCAAGGAAAACAACGGAGGAGCCCACAATTGCTGGGGCTGGGGCACCGCCAGCCGGGCCGTTGCTGCCGATGAGAAGTTCTTGTACGTGATCAACCTGGATGGGAATCTCCTGAGATTTCGCCGAGCCGACCAGTATTTCGAGGAGTCGATCAAGGTCGGTCCGGCCGTCGATATGACTTATCGCAACGGGGTTCTCACGATCGTCCGGAGCGACGGCTGGGTTGAGCGGAGGAAAGCTCCCGGCGGTCACCTCGTTAACAAGTTCCGGATGACTAGGGCAGGAGATGTCGCCGAGGACGACCGTGGCCGTCTCTGGCTCAGGGTCGGCAAGGAGATCCGGTCCTGTAACGCTCAGGGAAAGACCCTTTCTGGAACGATCAGGGGACTGGAGGATCCTGCCGATGTGGCGATCGACCAGAAAGGTCGTGTGATCGTATGTGAGAACGGTTCGCGCTCTCAAGTGCTTTTCTACGAGGTTGATGGAAGAGGGGAACCCAAGTTGGTCGAGACTTTTGGCAAGCGGGGAGGCCTGCTTTCGGGCGTTCCCGGCGTGGTCAAGGACGAGCCGACAAAGCTGTTCTCGATTCGATCAGCCGGCACCGATGCCTTGGGCAACCTCTATGTCGTACTGGGCAGGAATGCGGCGATCATTCGGAAGTTCGACCCTAATGGCTCCCTCGCCTGGGAGGCGCAGAGTCTCTTCTTCGTGGACGCGACGAGTATTCTGCCGGGGAGCGACGGCAAGGTCATCTACAGTCGAGAGGAGATCATTGAGTACGACTACGATGAACCACCAGGCCGGAGAGCATGGAAGCTCCGAGCGATCACGGCGGATTTTGATCGCCATCCTGAGGATCGGAGGAAAGACCCTGCCGGGATGGGGCGAGTCCGCCTGATCGACGGGCATCGACTCCTCTTTGCATGCGGGATGATGGGTGGACCCATGCCGATCTTTTACTTCGATGCTCCCTCTGCGGGCGAACTCGCGATCGATTCGGGGCTCAGCAAGGGAGATGGGTGGGCTTCGTGGCCTGATGAACGGGGCAACGTCTGGCAAATTGCAGACAGGAAGATCGTCGTCGATCCCTTGATCGGATTTGATCCAATCGGAAAACCGATCTACGGTGATCCCCGGACTTATCCTGTTACTGGCCCGTTCGTTACGGTGGAACGCGTGGTTTACGAGCCGGAGTCTGACGTCATGATCCTGTCTGGATTCACCCATGACGCGCCCGATCCCGGAGGGGCGTGGGGACTGGTCGGAACCGAACTGGTTCGATACGACCACTGGTCAAGAATGCCCAAGATCCGCTGGCGGACCAGGATTCCTTTCAAAACCTGGGAAAAGGGCGGCCCCCATGAAATGATCATGCCGAAATGTCTGGATGTCGCTGGCGACTTCGTCTTCGTCTGCTACGTCTTTCAGGGAGTCGGCAAGGGGAACAATCCACCGGTGCGGATCTACCGCCGCGACGACGGGGCCTTCGTGGGACAGCTTCGACCGGGAGGCGTTGTTGGCGATGGCAAGCACGGCTGGGTTGATATGGTTCAGGGCATGAGCGCCTTCAAGCGGAGCGCCGGCGAGTACGTAATCCTGGTGGAAGAGGATTCCCGTGGGAAAAATGTGCTCTACCGATGGACGCCCGAGCCAGCCGTGGGAAGATAGCCCGCGATCCGGCGCGTGTTCCATGAAACGGCAGCCGAGCCACTCTCTCCATGGAGCGCTCCTATGAGGCGAACCAGAACTCTCTCTTCTGCGATGCTCTCCTTGGCGCTGATGGCAGCCACGCCACACACCGGTTCCTCGCCAGGGGCCGGCGCGCCAGGGAGCCACGCAGAGCCGACATCTTATCCTTCCCGGGTCAGCGAGAACCACCGCTTCCTCCTCGACCAGTTCGGCAAGCCGTTCTTCTACATGGGAGATACAGCGTGGGACCTCTTTCATCGCCTCAACCGCGAGGAGGCCGACGTCTATTTGAAGGAACGCGCCAGGCAAGGGTTCAACGTCATCCAGGCCGTGGTTCTGGCCGAGCATGGGTACGACCAACCCAACCCGCAGGGACATCGTCCGCTCGTCAACAACAATCCGAAGCGGCCGGACGAGGCTTACTTCGCTGATGTCGACTGGGTTGTCAACCGCGCCGAAGCGCTTGGCCTCTGTATTGGCATGCTGCCCACATGGGGCGACAAGTGGAACAAGAAATGGGGAGGGGGGCCGGAACTCTTCACGCCGGACAATGCTCGGACATTCGGGGAGTTCCTCGGCAAACGATACAAGGACAGCGCGATTGTCTGGATCCTGGGGGGCGACCGACCCATCGAGAATGACCGTCATCGGGCCATCATCCGGGCAATGGCGGAAGGCTTGAGATCCGGCGACGGCGGCAAGCACCTGATCACGTTTCACCCGAGCGGTGGAAGCGGCTCGGCTGACTGGCTGCATGACGAGAAATGGCTCGATTTCAACATGTGCCAGACCGGTCACGGTTTCAATCATGAAAACTACCGCCGAATCGCCGCCGATTACGCTCGCAAGCCGGTGAAGCCTTGTCTCGACGGCGAGCCGGGATATGAAGACCATCCCGCCGAATTCAATCCGAAGAACGGCTACCTCGACGCCTACGAGACACGCAAGTTCGCCTACTGGGCGGTCCTGGCCGGGGCGTGCGGGCACACCTACGGCTGTCACGACATCTGGCAGTTCTTCGCGCCGGGTCGCGCCCCGATCACCGCCGCGCGCACCCCCTGGCGCAAGGCCCT
>JBMFUH010000598.1:0-4797 GCA_049966735.1 Isosphaeraceae bacterium | reverse complement strand
AGTGAAAGTCCCCTGGGGCGGCAGCCTCTTTCCGGCCTATCACCTGAACCATTCCTATGTCGATTGCGACGTCTATGTGTCTCTGGCCAAGCTGAAAAATCACGGGGTCGCGGGCGTGACCCTTGGCATCAAGAACAACTTCGGGATCACGCCGCCGGCTCTGTATTCGCACCACAAGCGGAATGAACAGGCCACATCCGCCCGGATGGCTTTGTTTCACTCCGGCGAGGAGCGGCCGGCCGATGGCCTGCCCCAGGAGAAGGACCCGAAATCGCCGAGGCGCCCCACGTACCGGGTTCCGCGGCATACGGTCGACGCCCTGGGAATCCGTCCCATCGACCTGACGATCATCGACGGCATCGAGACGGTTGCCGGCGGTGAGGGACCATGGCTCCCCGACCTGGCCCTCCAGAAGCCGGGGCTGCTCCTGGCGGGCCGGAATCCGGTCTGCACCGACACTGTCGCCACAGCCGTGATGGGCTATGATCCGATGGGCGCTGCCGGCACGGGACCTTTCGCCGGCGACAATCATCTCGCCATGGCCGCCGGCCTCGGGCTGGGGACCAACGACCCGAAGAAGATCGAGGTCGTCGGCCTTTCCGTGCAAGAAGCAAGGCATCCTTTCGGCTGGGAGCCGAAACAGCGCTTCGGCTGATGAATCACTCCTGGTTGTTTCGCGTTTGTTCCTCAATGCAACTTCTTACGGAGCTTGTGGACCTTGGGCTCGATGTACATGATGCAGTAAGCGCTGAAGGGATTGTTGCGGTAGTAGTCCTGGTGATGCGCGTCGGCCGGGAAGAACGCGACGAACGGCACGATCTGGGTCACGAGGGGGGACTTGCGTTTGCGGTGGGCCATCTGCGCCTTGTACGACTTGATGGCGGCGTCTTTCTGCTCCTCGCTGTGGTAGAGGATGATCGAGCGATACTGGGTGCCGTAATCAGGCCCCTGGCTGTTCACCGTGGTCGGATCGTGAGTGATCCAGAAGTAGTTGAGCAGCTTCTCGTAGCTGATCACGGCAGGGTCAAACTGAATCTGGATCACCTCGGCGTGCCCGGTCAATCCCGTGCAGACCATCTCGTAAGTCGGGTTGGGCACATGGCCGCCGGAAAAGCCGGAGACGACGTTCTTCACCCCGGGAATCCTCTCGAACTGGGCTTCCATGCACCAGAAGCAGCCACCTCCAAGCGTGGCCGTCTCGATCGTCTGCTTTTTCTTCGCGGTCTCAGCCTTGTCCTTGGAGTCTTGACTCCGCGATTGATCCGCGGCCTGCTGGGAGCTGTCCTTTCGCTGATCGGCGCCGGCCGACGTCTGCTCGCTGCTCTCCTTGGCAGGAGCTGTCTGGTTGCGGGATCGTCTCTGGGCCTGTCCCGTACTCGCCAGCCCGAGAACGAACGCGATTCCGAGAGATGCCACCAGAAGGCGCTGGGTCATTGTGGAGCTCCTTGACGTTCGAGCGACCATGAAGAAAGGTTCATCGAATTGTGACGGCACGTGTCCTGAGCATCATTATAGGCATGACGTCCGGGAATTCAGCAACCGAACCGGCCTGACGCGCGAGGCCGCATGGCCGATTTGAACTTGTTCCGCCGCGGAACGAGGGAACGAGGGATGGTGGCGACGCGGCCGTATTCAGGGTTGAACCGGGAACTTTCGGTCTGGAACCTCGCGCGGGCCCGGTTTATCCTCACATGGGTCGGAACCTCCGGGTCGTCAAATCAGACCGCCTCCGAGCCCAGCGAGACTCCCCTCATGATCCCCGGGCCGGTGTTCAACTTCGAGCTGCTGACCACATCGCGTCGCGGGCGCTTCTATTTGATGCGGGCGGCCTCTGCGTTGCTCCTGCTCGTGATCTTCTGGAGCATCCGCTCGACATGGTCGGCCGCGGCCGATGTCGAGCTGAGCCCCCGCGAGATGAGCCTGTTCGCGGTCGTCTGCTTCTGCTCGGTCGCCGTGGCTCAGATTGTGCTGGTTCTGGTCCTGACTCCCGCGCTCGTTGCCGGGGTGATCGCCGACGAGAGGCAGCGGAAGACCTTGCACTATCTGCTGGCCAGCCGGCTCTCCGGTCCGGAGATCGTGGTGGGCAAGCTTCTGGCGCGGATGCTGCACGTCGCCGTCCTTCTGGGAGTCGGCTTCCCGGTGCTCAGCCTGCTGGTGCTCCTGGGGGGCATCGATCCCTGGCTGATCGTCGTGGCTTGCGGCGCGGCGACCAGCACGGCCTGGTTCCTCGCCGCGCTGGCGATCTGGGTTTCGACAATCGCTCGACGAGCGCGCGAAGCCCTGTTCATGACCTACAGCCTCGAGTTCCTGTGGCTCTTCATCCCTCTCATGAGCTCGTGGCCTGTCTCGGTCGGTCAGCCGATCGTCGATCAGGTGATTCAGACGCTCTTCCACTGGATGACCGCGAGCAGTCCGATCGGCCCGGGCCGGCAATTCTTCTTCGCCGCGTTCTCCCGAGGAGGGCCGGTGCTCGACAGCCTGATCACGATGATCGAGTTTCAGACCGGCGCGGGCCTCGTCCTTGCAGCGTTGGCGGCCTGGCAGCTTCGACCGATCTTCAAGGCTCAGGAGGGGGCCGGGATCACGAGGCGCTCGATCCTCGGCTGGCTGACTGGAAGTCGTCCCCGCCGGCTTTGGGCCCGTCCTCCCCTGGGCGATCGTCCGATGCTCTGGAAGGAGCTTTGCACGTGCCGTGCCCGCGGACTTGCCAGGCTTGTCGGACTGCTCGTGACGCTCGTAGGCGGTGGCGTTTTCCTGTACCACGCCACCTGGTACGGGACCATGGCGTTCTCCGAGATGTGGGAGCGGGGATACTGGATTCACGCGAGCTTCTGGCGGACCGCGCGGGATCGCATCTACTTCTTGTGGTTCCTCAAGTTCACGCTGCCGTTGCTCTACGTGGTCGGCATCCTCAACCTGGCGGGAACGGCCGCCGCGTCGATCACGTCGGAGCATGAAGCGGACACGTGGGCCAGCTTGACGTCCACCGACCTCACGGGCCGCGAGATCATCCTCGCCAAGCTGGCCGGTGCGCTCTGGAGGGCACGGGGGATCGTCGTGGTCATCTTCCTCTCGGCCCTTGCCGGCGTCGTCAGCGGATCACTGCATCCGCTCTGCCTGCCGCTCCTCGCGGTTTCACTCGCCGTCTACGGCTGGTTCGCCGCGGCATTTGGCGTCTTCGTCTCGCTCCAGCTCAAGTCAACCTGGCGCGCGCAGTTCCTCACGATCTCGGGATTGCTGCTCTTCAACATCTCGGGGCAGGCCATCCTGAGCAACGTCCGGCGCTGGGCTCCCATGCTCTGGCCCGGGTTCACTCCCTACGAGATCAGCAAGACGCTCCTCGCGCAGTCCTTCCGTGAGGAGTGGGTTGCTCAGGCTCGATTCTGGACCTTCCGCATATCTGAAATCGATTACAGCCCGGTCTGGATGCTCCTCTTCGGCATCCTGAGCCTGAGCTTTTATCTCGCCGGTGCGCTGACTCTCTCGTTGCTTTCCCTGAGGAAGTTCGAGGCGGTAGCGGGGCGGGCGCGCCTCTCCTGTGCGACAGTCGACCGGCAACTGGCTTGAAGCGTCGCGGAAAGGCGCTGGACGGCCGCAAGGTTCGCTACAATATGATGAAATGCGTCACGATCCAGGAGACGATACATGGACCTGCCCGTCAAGTTTCCGAGTGAGACCGAGGTGATCCTCGAGGATGTGGCGAGGTTTCGGGCCTTGCCTCCGGAGCATCGCATGGGGGCCATTCGAGGCCTTTTGAATGCCGGCGCGCGGATCATGCGAACGTCGCCCAAGGCGGCCTGGGCCAGGCAGTTCGCCAGAGACCAGGAAGAACTGGCGCGGCGGAACATCCGGGAGTTCATCGAACACCATGCGCAATGAGGACAGACTCTTCTCGGACGAGCTCGATCAGGCCGTCGAATCGATTGCCGACGCCTTCACATCGCGATTGGTACGTCACGCGCTCATTAGCGGCCTTGCTACCTCGATGCGCGGCCAGCCAAGGTTCACTCAGGACGTCGATTTCGTGGTCGAAGTGCCCCGGATCGCGCTTCCCGGCCTGCTGGACGACCTCGTGCAGCGCGGTTTCACGCTCGATCAGTCAGGGGTTGCCAAGGCTTTTGTCCAGCATCACATGACGGCCTTCACGTTCGGCGCCGTCCAGATTGATTGGCTCAAGCCGGTCTTGCCCCTTTACTCTCGGGTGCTGGCCGATGCACAGCCCCTTGAATGGTCACCAGGCCACACGGTTCGCGTGGCCACGGCCGAGGGCCTGATCCTCACCAAGATGGTCGCCTTCCGCCCGCGGGACCAGATCGATATCGAGACCCTCCTGATCGCCAACCGCGTCGACATCGACATCGACCTGATCCGCCAGGAATGGTCGCCTTACGCGGCGACCGAGGTGGAACGCACGGCCTGGCTCGAGGCCGCCATCGACAAGCGAGTGGTCCGGCGCGAGTGAATCGCCGCGCGAGTAATCCCCCGGGCCTTGGTCCTTTCTACTTCGCCGGTGCAACCTCGTACTTCACCTTGAGGTAAAGCGTGAATTGCACGACCGGCTCCAGGATGACCGGGTTGATCACGGCGTCGAAGCCGCTCGCGTCCAGAGCATGATAGTAAAAGGTCCGGCTTTTGCGGACGGTCTGGGTGGAGAGCCCCGGCCGGCCTGGCGGCCCACTGACCTGCTCGGTCTCGAACGCCGTGTACGAATCGTACATCTCGGTCGGCGCGTACATCGCGCGCCGCTCCGCGTAAACCTGCGCGGGGGGCTGAAGCTTGATTCCCAGGAGCCTCTCG
>JBMFUH010000597.1:0-4797 GCA_049966735.1 Isosphaeraceae bacterium | reverse complement strand
CGGCACCCTAACCCAGACCCCGCCCATGAGACGAAGCACCCTGGTTCTTTGCCTGTCCGTGGCCCTCTTCACGTTTCTGGCCCTGCGCTCGATCAGCTCCACCCCCGTGCTGGTTGACGAGTTCGCCCACCTTCCCGCGGGCGTGAGCTACTGGGAGTTAGGCCGGTTCGGGCTCTACCGAGAGAACCCACCCTTCATGCGTTTACTCGCTTCGCTGCCGGCGTGGCTCGCCGGGGCGCGCGTGGACTACGGGCGCGCTGCAGTCGGTTACAGGAGCGAGTGGAGGGTCGGCGCCGACTTTGCCCGCGCCAACGAGGCGCACTTTGCCCTGTATCTTTGGCTGGCCCGAACTGTCGTGGTGGCACTCTCGGTCTGCTGCGGGTGCCTCATTTTCTGGTGGGCCTCGCTGCTGTTTGGATGGGAAGCTGGGGCGGTCGCCGCGATTTTTTGGTTCAGCGACCCGAATGTACTGGCCCACTCCGGAATCGCGAGCACAGACATCGGGGCGGCCTTCACCTCACTCGCCGCCGCTTACGCCTATTGGCTGTTCCTCCAGAGGCCTGGGGTGGCGAGGATCCTGATCGCTGGCACTGCCCTTGGCCTGGCGGAAGCGTCCAAATTCAGCGCGCTTGTGCTCTATCCCGCGTTCGCGGCGGCTTCGTTTATCCACCGACGCGGGGCCAAATCCCGAACGGCGGACTCGGACTGCCCCCGGCTCGTCTCGTACTACGAAGTGTCGTCCGTCTTTTTGATCAGCATCTTCGTGCTCAACCTGACCTACTCCTTTGACGGCGCCCTGACCACCCTTGGCTCTTTCAACTTTCGCAGCCCCGAGCTCAGCGGCCTGGCGTCCAAGGAGGCGGCGCTCCCTCCGTCGGGCAATCGTTTCCGGTCGACGCCGCTGGCGTGTCTGCCCCTTCCATTGCCCAGGGACTACGTGCTGGGATTGGATTCGGAGTTGTGGGACGTCTGGATGGGACACGCGCGGCCCGATCTGGGGGGGCTTACGAGAGGCGGTCGGTGGTACGGCCCCTTCGTGATCCTTTCACGGAAGCTGCCGCTGGGCTGCATGGGCTTCGTCCTTCTTGGCCTTCCCTTCGCCTTGCTGAACACGGGGGCTCGGTGGAGCGGTGCCACAGCCCTTCTGTTGCTGCCCCCCGCCGGCACGGTCGCTTTACTTTGCCTCAATCCTGGCCTGAACTGGCTCATACGGTACCTGCTCCCCGCGCTGGCATTCGCGCTCACGGCTTCCGCGGCGCTGGTCTCGGCATCAAAGACAAGGAGGCCCCTGCGGGCCTTGGTCGGCGCATTGGCAGTGTGGAACGTATGGACCGTCGTCTGGGCCCAACCGAATTACTTGTCGTATGGCAACGAACTGGTGGGGGGGAGCCGTGGTGCGCAAAGGGTGCTGTTGGGGAGCAACTTCGACCTGGGACAAGACCTGTTCCGCCTCAAGCAGTGGGCGAGAACTCACCCGAGGGACGCCCCACTCGTCGTGACCTACTACGGCGTCCCCGCGGTCGAATCCGTGGGTCTGCAAAGCGCCGGCCTGCCGGCGTCGTTCCTCTCGGACCGATCCGACCGCGACGTTGATCGTGAGGTCCCGGGGGGAGATTTCTGCTGGGCGATTAGCTCAAACATTCTCAACGGCCTCACGACGAGGCCCATGCTGATCGATGGTCGAACCGTGGTCGCCGTCGTCCAGTCTCCTTTGTTGAAACCCGAGAACGCTGTCGCTTCCGTAGGAGGTACGATCTTCATCTTTCGCGTGAACGCTTCGGGCAATCCCGCGCGGCGTTCGGGTCTGCGGGCGGACGACCTTCGCTCCTGCCTCCGCGAAGCGCGGCCTGGGGACTTCTCGAACGCCCCTTGAAGGCTCGTCCGCCTCGCCGAGTTTTGAAGAGGGGGCGCCCCAGGCTCGCGACTTGCAGGAACCTGACTCAGGCGCCCGATCCACAACCCCCCGAACTTGACTGTGAAATCTCGGCGACTCATATCGCAGTTGTTGGCACTATCAGACTTTACGAGGCCCCGTCCCGCCAGACCGAAGCAAGCTCGAATTTCGGACGCCCAGGAAAAGTGGCCAAGCGCGTCTTGGCTGTCAACCGTGTCCGTAGCCGCGGTCGAAGGCGTCAAGATCGCGCATGTACGAGGCGAAGGTCGTGCGGAAGGTATCGTGATCGACGGTCCAGCGCGGCTGGTCCTCGGTATGGCGGTGGCAATGCTCCTCGATCAGCCGGTGGAGGAACTTGAACAGGTGGCGGGGCGTCCGCAAGTTGCCCAGCGCGTCTTTCAGCGAATCATCGCTCACGGTCTCGTCAATGAAGCCGCGCAGGCGGGGATTTGCCCCATCGGGCTCGTCAGGCTGATCGCCGTTCGCCGAGGGATCAAGCGCGCAAGCGCGGAGGCGGTCGCTGGCCAGGTCGTAGAGCGACGGCCCCGACCACCGTAGCGGCTTGATCATGTTCAGCTTGTCGGGGCGCGCCCGGTCGTAGAATTCTCTGTCTTCCTTCTCCAGGTAATACGCCAGCTCGATGGGCAGGAGAAGCTTGACGCCAATACCGGGATGGCGGAGAAACTTGTGATCGAGGAGCGGCCACATGAGGGCCCTCATCTTGCGAGGATCACCCTCGATCTGCTGGGGCTCGTCGACCCGGTCGATCAGCACGATGATCCCAGCGTAACCCAGCGTGCCGAGCACCCCCTGAAACTTTCTCAACAGCTCGTAACGCTCTTCGGCCCTCAACGCGGGAGTGGGCAGGGGCTGACCTCCCAGCTCGGTCGGCTTGAACCAGAGCAGCTCCCAGCGCAGGGCCGAGGGATCACGGCTGAGGACCTTGAGCCCCTTGCGGATGTCGCGTGCGTACCACTCGGCCCGCAAGAGCCTCCAGCCCCAGTAGAGCCAGCCAACCAGGATGGGTACGAGGAGCCAGGGCAACACACTCCAGCCGCGCAGGCCGGGAAAGACGGCGATGAGCAGGATCACCAGCAGCGTGGTGCCGAAGCCGATCTGCAGATCGCGCCGGCTCCAGAGCGGGCGGAAGCCTGAGCGGCGGCGCAGGCGGCTCCAGCGCCGCTCGATCGGCTCGCCGGTGGACGCGTCGTACAAGGCCGCCAGGAGCAGCAGGTCTCGCCTCTGATCGAGGGTGAGCACCGAGAGGTCCATCTTCTCCGTCGTCAAGAGGTCGACAAGTTGTGTCACGCCCAGCGAGAGGACCGCGTCCATGTGGTCCTGAAGCTGCCAGCGCTTGAGGACGTCGGCGGAGTCGCGGGCCCGGATCGCCTGGCGATAGTGGTCAAGGTAAGGATTGAAGTCGTCATACGAGATGACGAAAACCCGCTCGGAAGGATTGGCCTGATTGTAGGCCTCAAACTCCGACATCGCCTGGAGCCGCAGCGCGGTCTTGCCGCTTCCCTTCTCACCAAAAACCAAAGCCGTGGAGGGATCGGCCGGGCTGCCAAAGAACTTGTTCCAGGCCGGGTGATGAATGGTCGAAAGGCACTGGCGCTTGAACACCGTGTCCGTCTGGGCATCTTCCTCGCTGAACGGGTTTCCCTTGATGCCATGATGCCGCAAGAACTGTTCCATCTTCATTCCGGAGGGGGCCTTTCCAGAGAGAGAGATCGCGAGATCAGGCCCGGCTCCCACGATTTTCCGTTCTCCGGGCCTGGATACTTCGCGTCTGTTTCCAATTCTCATGCAATCGTTTTTACCCGATTCGATCTCGCGAGACAATCTCGGGCAATTGACGGTCCCGGTAGCCAGGCCGTACCATGCATCTTTCCATCGCCCGCGGCCCGGGGAATCGTGTTTCCCCGCGAAGGATCCGTGCTGATGTACCACAAGTCATTGATCGCGACTCTCTGGCTCGCCTGCCTGGTGGTCCTGACGGCGGAAGGCTGCCATCACCCCTCCGCCGGAACCGCTACAGATTCACCGTCGAGCGCCCAGCCACTACGGATCGCTGCGGCAGCCGATCTGCAACATGCTCTGCCCCGGTTGGCCCAGCGATTTCAAGAACGGAGCGGAACGGCCACGACCCTGACCATCGACGCCTCGGGGCGACTCGCGGAACAGATCAATGCGGGCGCGCCTTATGATGTCTTCATGTCGGCTAATGTCAAATACGTTCAGGAACTTGCGGCTGAAGGGCTGATCGATAAGGGGTCAGTCGAGAACTATACAAAAGGCAAGCTGGTGATCTGTGTGCACCGGCCGGTCACGGTAACGGTTCATGAACTGGCGGACCTCGGTCAGCACCAGATCAAGAAGATCGCGATCGCCAACCCGGAGTACGCGCCCTACGGCGTGGCCGCGAAGCAGGCTCTCGAGCGCGCCGGGCTCTGGGCGAAACTGGAAGGGAAGATCGTCCGGGCCCCCTCGGTGCGTCAGGCGTTTATCTATGCTCAGAGCGGCGAGGCCGAGGCCGCGCTCGTGAGTCGAGCCCAGGCCGCCGGCGCCGATGTTTTCACGGTGGACATCAACTCCGCACTCTATGATCCCTTGATCCAGGCGATGGGCATCGTCAAGGCGACCGCCCAGCGCCACGTCGCCGACGCCTTCGTGCGGTTCGTGATGGGACCGGAAGGTCAGCAGATCCTCCGTGAAGAGGGTTTCGAAAACCCCGCCTCGCCTCCAGCGACGACCGCTCCGGCCAGCTCCGAGGCGCCCTGAGCGCCCGGCCAGGGTTACCTGTAGGGCCCGCTGTGCGGACCGATCCCCAGGCTGGGGCGTCTGGTCCGCGCAGCGGACCCTACGACACCTGATCAGCGTGCAATCCGACTGCAAAACGCTCT
>JBMFUH010000596.1:0-4799 GCA_049966735.1 Isosphaeraceae bacterium | reverse complement strand
AATCGCCCCTTGCCTGCCAAGGACTTACGTCAAGGGACACCAAACATGGGATAGAAGAAGAGCGAGATCGTGGTTGAGCCAGAGGTTGCCCGGGTACTGCTGTTGGCCGACACGAAGAACCGCCAGGGCCTCATGAGCCGCCCCCAGGTCACTGAGGGCAACTCCCAGAATCTCAATGGTGACTGCGGGCAACAGAGCCAGGTCCTTACGCTGGGCCAACGCCTTCAGGGCCGCGACATCGTTTTGTGCCACAGCGTTCCGCACCACGTCACGGAGCGGGTCGGGGTCGATGGTGTGGGTCAGTCGAAGGAGGCGGCTCTTTTCGGCTGACGACGAGACTCGGAATGCCCAGTCGCCCGGAGCCGCCGCCAGCTCGCCGCGGATCGCGCTGGCGTTGAGTCGGGCACTCAGCTCGGACTCGGGGAGCCCGTCGATATCGATTCCGTAGGTCTTGAAAGCTGTTCGGTAGGCGGACACCGGTCCTCGGTAATCTGAGGACAACCCTGCCGTGAGTTCCATGCCCTCGAATCGGGCCTGTTCGAGCGCCGCCACCATGGTTCGGTCTCGAGCCTCGATCTCCGCCCTGACGTGGGCCTGCTGCTGGGCATCGCGCAGCCGCGTCAAGAGGCGTGTCACCTGCCCGCCCAGTCCGGATCGACCGCCACCGCTACGGTCGAGGCTCTCCGCCCGGCGGGCAGCCTCCACGGCCCGGTCCCAGAGCGCCAGATCGGACCCGCTTCGCGCCTCACCTTCAAGGCGGTTCGCCTCGTTGATTGCCGAGTTCACCTCGCCCCTCAGAACGATTCGCCGGTTCCGCTCGATCCGCTCAAAAGCCAGCCAGCCGATGACCACAACGAGAAAGAGGCCGGACAGTGACGCGGCCAGGCTGACTTGCACTCGGCACCGCTTTTGCGCGGACGCGGCTGTCGCCTCGGCCTGAACCCGCTTCCGCTCCACGGCGCGAAGCCGCTCCTGCACGCCGTCCTGATAGGCCGTGACCGCCTCGGCCACCGCGGCGGCGTTGTGGGGGCGACCCTCCGGCTCGGCCGCCAGGCAGCGGCGGGCCAGCCTCACCAGTTCGGCGTCGGCCCCGCAGCCGTCGAGGACCGCCAGCGCCTCGGCCAGGTTCGCGTCCGCGGCCTTGCGGCGGATCTCCGCCGGTGTCGCGCCGGTGAACGGCGGCCGGCCCGTGAGGACTTCGCAGAAGATAGCTCCCAGGCCGAAGACGTCGGCCCGCTCGTCGACGTGATCGGTCTGGCCGCGCGCCTGCTCCGGGGCCATGTACAACGGGGTGTCCAGCACCGAGCCGGGCTGAGTGGCCGGGGTCTCGCAGGCCCCGAGCCTCGCGCCCACCTCGTCGGGCGCGGGAGAGTCGTCCAAGCTGGGGGCATCGCCACCGTCACGGCCCACCACCTTGGCCAGGCCCCAGTCCATCACCTGCACCTCGCCGAACGGGCCGACCATGACGTTGGCCGGCTTGAGGTCGCGATGGACGACGCCACTGGCGTGGGCATACGCCATGGTCCGGCAGACGGCCTCGAAGATAGCCAGGAGGCGGGACAGTTCCTCGCTCGGGCTGCTCCGTTGCACCAGCAGCTCCGCCAGCGTGCGGCCCTCGACCAGCTTCATGGCGAAGAACGGACGCAGGTCGCCGAGATGGCCCACGTCGTAGACCGGCACGACGCCGGGGTGCTGGAGCCGGCCTGCGATCCGCGCCTCCTCGAGAAACCGGTGCAGGCATCGCGGGTCGCCGCGACAGTCATCACGGATCACCTTGACGGCCAGTTCGCGATCCAGGACATCGTCGCGGGCACGGTAGACGACCCCCATCCCACCCCGGCCAATTCGCGCCAGCAGGCGATACCGCCCGGTAACGCTGGCCGCCTCGGTCTCGGGGAGATTGGCCTCAAGATTGGCTGTCGGCCAGCTCGTGGCGAGGGAGTCAGAAAGCGCCGCGGACAGCTCGGTGGTCAGCCCGGTGCGGGTCCGGCCGACGGCCTCGCGGGCAACGTCGGAGAGCTGCCCCAGCGCATCCTGTACGCGGCGCAGCCGCCCGGAGGAGGCGCTCACCTCCGCCCCGCCTTGCAGCCGGCGGGCCATCCGGTCGGCGAGGCGCATGACTCGCAAGCACGTGCACAGCTCGTCGGCCAACTCCGGATGCGCCGCGATCGCCTCCGCAGTGTCCACCGGCCGACCAGCCTCGGCCTCGGCTTGGTAGCCCTCGAGAATGCGGAGCAGTTCGCCCTCGGCGGCGGGCTCAGGGGCCGGATGGGTGCAGCCGGGATCACCGGGACTCATGGTGGCCTCCCCAGGATTACTGTGAGTTTCAGCAAAGCCCGCCCCCAGAGAAGGCGTACGGCGTTGGCCGAACGCCCCATCTGCACGGCGATTTCCTCGACGGGGACGCCTTGCAGGCTGCGCAAGACGAAGACCTGCCGGTAATCGGCCGGCAGCCGATGGAGCGCCTCCGCCAGCGCGTCGTCCTCTTGCCGCCGCATGGCCTGGGCGCTCGGCGAGGAGATCGGGGCGGCGAGCACGTCGATCAGCGCATGCCCCGAGGAGCCAGACGCCGCATCGATCGACCGCTCGCGGCGCACATCCCGGCGCTCCGCACGGTGGAAATCATCCCGATCGATGACGTTCCGGACCAGGATCTTGCGCAGCCAGGCGGCTAGCCCCGTCGTGCCCGCATCGGTGAACTGCGCGAAGTCGCGATGCGCCTCCAGGAGTGTCTCCTGGACCAGGTCGGACGGTTCGACGCGGGAGCGGAGACCCGGGTTCATGAGCGCACGGGCGATGACCGCCAGGTAGCCGCGGTACGTTTCCAGGAGGTGGCCCCGGGCCGAGAGGTCGCCATCCCGCGCTCGCTGGAGCAAGACCTCGGACGATTCGTCAGCCCGCACCATCGTCAGGCTCCCGATTCGAGGTAGGTCACATACGCGAAGGTCGGGGCCATGAGCACCCCGCCACGACATGTTCTCTCACCATACATATTATCGCCCATGCTCCCGCCCAATGCTAGCCCACCTCGACCGGGGACTGCTCACGGGCATACAGTCGCTCCGAGCCTTCACCTTCCGGGAGAAGATGCCGCGGCCACATCGGTGCCCCAGTTGAAGCGGGGCTGCTTGGCCGGCGCTCCGAGAGGGGCCTTCCACTTCAGGGCCCCCGTGTCGGAGTTGACCGCAAAGAGAACCCAGTCGGACGAGGTGAAGAGGATCGTTTTGTCCGGGGCGACCGTCGGGGGCCCTGTGGACGTCGCCGCTGGCCCTGAAGCGCCATAGCTGCGTCCCGTCGGGCCGGAGGGCGCGGACGTACTGGTCACAGGAACCGAAGTAGATTGTGCCGTTCGTTCCGATGGACGGCGCGATCACCGAGTCGCGGGTCGGGAAAGTCCACTTCAGGGCTCCCGTGTCGGAGTTGAAAGCGTATAGGCCGGTAACCTCCGTGCAGTCGCCGACGTACAGCGTGCCATCAGGGGCCAGAACAGGTGTGCCGTTGACCTGACCGATCGGCTGAAACCATTTGACGACGTCGATCAGGGTGTGGTTCGCATCAACGACCGCGTTGGAGTTGAAAGCGAGGACACCCCACTGACACTCCTTTGAAGAGGAGGGACCCGGTGCCGGGCCAACCCGAACACAACGGGGCTGGCCGTCGATACCGAAACCCTGCCGGGCATGCTCCCCTCGTCGGGATCGCTACCCATGAGGGTACCGCACACCCGCACCGCCGGTCCCCCTATCCTCCCACGCGGCACGGCGGCGCATTCCTGTCGTGCGGGCGGCGGGTTTCTTCCCTTTCACCGCGGCTGAACTGTCCCGCTGCGATGAAAGGACTGGAGTGAATACGCCAAGCGCGACATCGCGCATCTTGCCGGCTCGACTTCAAGCAGGTCCTCTGCTCATTCCCGCCAGGCGAATTCCCCCGCATCGACGCTCCAGTCAACGCCGAAGAAGCCGGCAACGCGCAAGCCGGGTGCGTCTTCCTTCAGGCGTTTGGCGCTGAAGACCGCGCAGTCAGGATAGGCGACTCCGGAGACAAAGTAAGGCAAGCGTTCTGTCAGCCTCAACCCGGTCAGTCCCGAGCCGGCCACCACGCCAACCGAGGCTTTGTCACTGTCAGAACGCGGATAGATGAAGAGGCACGCCAGGTCGTCGCCCTCCAGCGTGCGAGTGCCCACCGATACTTTCCCTCGTCGGACCTGCACCGGGCACTTTGCCAGGAGCACCGGCCAGGCGGCGTTGCTTTCGGCATGGCCGTAGAGGATCACGCCTCGGTCCTGGAACTCGGCCTGCCGCGCCGGGTCGAGAAAGGCCGTGTCGGGCACGACGTCGACCGATCCGTTGCCACGATACCAGAAGACCTCGGCATCGAGCCGAGCCCGGCATCTCGCCCCATCGTTCTCGGCGGGTGTTCCCTTGGTTCCATACACCAGCACGAAACGATGGCGGAACGCGTCCTTGAATGGTCCAGAGCGGTGCGGGCCCTTCAGACGCGGCGCAGGCGGCTCGCTGTCAGCCGACCACGTTTTCCCTTTCCTCCTCAGCCAGACGCGCTTCGACCCCTGGCCCGCGGGTGGCTTGATCCCCCGCAGCGTTTGCCCGTCGAGCTCCACGTCGATCGGCCCCAGGTCGAGGGCCAGCCGGGCCACGTTGTTGGTGGTTCCCGAGATCCGTCGCGCCTTGGGGTCCAGCGAGAGCTGGATGGAGCTGGGCGCCAGACACTTAACCTGCGCCTCGATGGTCGCCCAGGCCATCCGTGAGGAGATCCCCGGACTCATCGTCGTGAAGTGGACC
>JBMFUH010000595.1:0-4808 GCA_049966735.1 Isosphaeraceae bacterium | reverse complement strand
GAATCGCCAAGGCCAAGGGGAGGTCGCAGGACAATTCTCGGACGCTCTCCTAGCTGGACAAGTTCGTCGCACGCGGAGAAAGAGCAGGCGGCAAGGCTGGCGCAGGAGGACGCGGTTCAATGTCAGGCCCTTGATGCCAAACTCATCGATCTCCACGTGGTGGTCGTGCGGTCCCACCTATATCTGGGTATCGTACGGCACAGCAAGCCGGAATTCGAGGCGTGCGTGTCTATCGCCAACAAGCTCTTGGAGCCGCAATGGCAGAGAGTGTGGGACGAACATCAGGTATCTTGGATCCGAGGTTGCCGGGGAAATGCTCGTGCCCATCTGGGAGACTACGCCGGGGCTTTGCAGGATTTGAACACGTGTATAACCACGGAGCCCTGTGAGCCTCGGTGGTATGAAAACCGCGCCGACTACTGGAGGGCGAGAGGCCGTTGTGACCTCGCCGATGCCGATCAATCTCAAGCCAAGGTGCTTCGCCGTGAATCTAAAGTTGGGTCTAGGTGTCCCAAGGGGAAAGCTCGTAGAGACGACGGGGCCGCGTTGCGGGAAGCCGCTCCTCCAAGATGTGGTGCGGAAACGCTAACACCCGACTTTCCGCACATCTCGCGCGACTTTCGCGACGTAAGTCCTTGTAGCAAATGAGATATCGGTTCCAATTTGCGCGTTCAACCGCGAAAAACAAGTTTGCCACGAGTCCTTTGCCGACAGGAAGTTCCGACATATGTGCGGAAAAGGGGTAACACGGCAGTCACGCCACTGATAGTAGCCTGGGTCATGCACAGGGCTGGGCAAAATGCCAGGCACTCGGGGGCGATTCGCCAGAAGGGACCGGATTGTCCGGTTTCCCCCGGTTTGAGGGAGTGATCCTCCTCCTGCACGAGCACACCGTGAATTCTGCTACGTTGACGTGGGGAATACAGTATGACACACACCGAACCCGTGACGCTTGGCCCGGTTGTCTCTGTCATAGCCTGCTGCTCTCACCATGGGGGCTTCGCGGGGTCAAGCCCTGTTTCCGGTTTTCGGTCGGTCAACGGGTCGGGGACATGCCAGGGGCTCTGCGGTGTCAGACCGAGTTTAAAGTGGGATCTGGATGAATTGTCAGGAATCGATAGTGGGCTAAACGCATGACTCAGTCGCCTTCTAGTCCTGTCAGCCTTTGCCTGGTCCGAGCCGGTCTGCCGAGCGTGACCCTCACCTCCGGCTACGACCAGAACCACGACCGGACCACGCTGGCCGACAACTTATCGAGCGCGGGGCTGACCACGTTCTCTTACGACCCCGCGTTCCGGTTGACGACGATCGCCGCGTCTTACGGCGGGACTGCCGGGCCGCAGGTGGACTTCGGCTACGATCCCGGCAACCGGCTCACCTCGATCTCGCGGACGATTGGTGGCTCGGGCACCGAAGTGAACACCACAATTGCCTACGATGCCGCGAACAGGCTCACGACAATCACCGACCAGGCGTACACGCCCGGCGGTTCCGGCGGCGGCACGACCACGCCGCTTGCCACCTACGCGTACGGCTACGACAACGCAAATCGCGTAACAACGGAAGTGAACGCCGAAGGCACGGTCACCTACAGCTACGACTCCGGTGGCGAGTTGCTGACCGCCCGCGGCTCCCGGACCGAGGATTATTCCTACGATTCCGGCGGCAACCGGAACTCGTCCGGCTACACCACCGGCACGGGCAATGAGCTGACGGCGTCGCCGGGATATACGTATACTTACGACGCCGAAGGCAACATGACTGCCCAGACGAATACGTCGACGCACGTCACGACGTCGTACAGCTACGACAATCGCAACCGCTTGACGCAGGTGACGGTGGGCGGCACGGTCGTGGCGACGTACACCTACGATGCCTTGAACCAGCGCATCGGCTTCAAGGACAACGGCACGCAAACCTGGACCGTCTACGACGGCACCAGCGCCGACGCCAACCCCTACGCCGATTTCAACGGCTCGGGGAATCTCTTGACTCGCTACATGTCCACGCAGGCCGTCGACGACATCCTCGCGCGAACCTCCTCAGGCGGCGCGACCGCCTGGTATCTCAAGGACCGCTTGGGCTCGGTGCGGGATGTCGTGAGCACCTCCGGAACGGTCATCGACCACGTGGTCTACGACAGCTACGGCGACATCCTGTCCGAAACCAGCCCGAGCAACGGCGATCGCTTCAAGTTCACCGGCATGGAGTGGGACGCAGCGATCGGGCAGTATTACGATCATGCGAGGGACTATGACGCGGCGGCGGGAAGGTTCACGAGCCAAGACCCGCTGGGCTTCGCGGCCGGAGACAGGAACCTCTACAGGTACGTGTATAGCGACCCGGTTAACTTGACGGACCTCCAGGGGACGGCTTCAGACGACCCGACAAAGAGTCCGGGCCCTAACATGAGGCAGAATGACTACGATAGAATCATGGCCTATGTTAAGGCCATGAAGGCGGCCAACGATGAGATGGTTGCACTGCTGTCGCGGCAGCAGAAGAAGTACACGGACGAGGAGATGGCAGCATTCAAGGCCGCCATAGGAATCTCGAAAAAATGGAACGATGAAATGTCTAAAAAGTATAATGCGATGATAACGAAGCAGGGCGATGCCTTCCGAGTCTGGCTGCGCCAAGATTTCCTTCGAACACGCAGCATTTTGGATAGAATTGGGACACTGTACCACGAGATGTGGCACGCTGATTCTCGCTCGTATTTCGAGTACACAAAGGAGGAAGAACAATACGCGAAGGCCTACGGCGATGTGATGAAAAAGCTCTTTGCCCAGACAGAGGCCTACAAGAGGCTGCAAGCAGCAGAGGCCAAGGCCGTGGAGGCGGAGAGAGAAAGACAGGGCAAGTGAGCCCCATGCGGTTGGGCGAGCGGCACCCAAATCTGACCTGTTCGTCAGGACCATAGGCTAGGTGCTCTGGGCACTCCAACGTGAATCGACAAACGCCTCCGAAACCGGCCAGAGGTATGTCTACACACACGCTTTGGGTATCTTGCTACCCCAGTTTCAACGTGCGAAGGATACAAGATGATGAGCGAGATCGGCAGAGACCGCCCCCGAGTGATTGACGTTATGAACGCCGTCCTCTTCATTGCGTTAGGTCTTGCCTGGAGCCGCCTCAATCTACTGCGATACCACGACTTCAGCTTTAACCCACGACTTATTGTGGACACCCTTACCGACAAGCGGGCAGTGGTCTGTTGGCAGTATTCAGTGGCGTGCTCCCCGATCGTGCTGACTGCCATGCTGTCGCTTCTGGTCACCCGGACTCAGAGGTGCCTCCGGACAGGCCCGACGACGTGGACCCAGCCTGGCATGGCGGCGTGCGCGGTGGTCGCCTTGGTACTTATAGTAGAGTTAGCGCGGGCTTTTTTTCTCACGTCGACGGAGTTTGTTCGATTTGGGTGCGTCTGGGAGGCGCAGGACCACCATCACTATTTCGTGTGGTGGCAGACACTGCTGCCTATAGTGGTTCCTAGGGAGTTCTGCTTGTCCATTGCGTCAGCGTGGGGTTTGCTGCTGCTCTCAAGGCAGTGGCGGTGGCAGGGCGGGGTCTACGACACGCTGGCAGTAGCCCTGGGGGTGGTGGTCCTGGCCTGGGGCGCGATCGGGGAATTCGCACCCTGGCACTTCGCCCCCTACTTCGCCCCCTAGCGCGGGGTGGGGACGGAAAGCGGGACAGGTTCGGTATTGGGGGCATGAAGATGACTTAAGAGATGGTCACACTATATGATTTTGCGACTTATCGCGAAATTCCGCGCTCTGTGTCCAAACGGCGAAACTGAGTAACCAGGTTCAGGAGATCTGTCATGAGCGAGGCCCGTCGCTCCCCTCATTGGTCCGGTGAGATCACAACGTACACGTATGACCCGGAGGCACGGCTGGTGTCGGTCGAGGCGCCCACGCCGCCTGGATCATCGTGGGAGCACGATGAAGCCAAGCGCGTCTTCCGGGTCACCGAACCGGATGGCAAGGTCATTGAGTTCCACGATCGCGCGCAGAGCTTCCTGGTCGTCGCGCCCGACCCGCAGACGGAAAAACTGGCTCCCGTGCTGCTGTGGGGGATGCCGCGGGTGATGTATCTGTGCCGGGAGGCGGGGTTGTAGTGGGTGGCTTCGCGGGGTCTGGTCCGGTTTTCTGTTTTCGTAGCTCCTCATGGGGCGGATAAGGGGACAGGAATCTTTGTCTCCACTGAGCGACCAGGTTCAGAGCGATGGTGAGCAGCAATGTCCCCTTTTTCGTTCCCGGAAGCCGGCCGGGGAGAAGCGTCGTCATGAAGCTGGAGCGGCTGCTTTTCGCCTCGACTCACGGCTATCTCGACCCGTCCAACGGTGCCGCGACGGCCAGACGCGACCTGCTGGAACTTCTGAGCGCGCGTGGGGTCGATTGCCGAGTGCTCTCGACGGGCGTGCTCGGCTACCGCGAGGAAACGCCGCTGGAGACCGTGGAGACGGTGACACTGTACATAAGCCCCTATGCTTTCGCAACTTATCGCGAAATTCCGCGCTCGGTGTCCAAACGGCGGGGTGGCTTCGCGGGGCTCTGCGGTGGGCTTGAGCGGTGGTGAATAGCAGCGTCCCCATTGTGTTACCGGGACCCAGCCGGGGAGAAGCGTCGTCATGAAGCTGGAGCGGCTGCTTTTCGCCTCGATTCACGGCTATCTCGACCCGTCCAACGGTGCCGCGACGGCCAGTCGGGATCTGCTGGAACTGCTCTGCGCGCAGGGGGTCGATTGTCGGGTGCTCTCGACGGGCGTGCTCGACTACCGCGAGGAAACGCCGCTGGAGACCG
>JBMFUH010000594.1:0-4810 GCA_049966735.1 Isosphaeraceae bacterium | reverse complement strand
TGTCGAACAGCCAGTAAATGCGGTCTGCAAACCGCCGCAAGATACGCAACTCGGGTAGATCTTCCAGCATCCGCCTCAGGTTGTCGCGCTCGGAGTCGGTCATGCTCTCTTGACGTTTCACGATCAGATGTCGATGCTTGAAGACGAAGTTCGCCTGCTGCTTGACCTGCCCTTCTTGCCACACTTGGGACAAGGGGCCTTCTTGGGTGCACAGTGAACGGGTATCAAGACCGTCGTGGGCATCTCCGTACTCATGCTTGCGTCCTTTTGTTGAGGGGCCTCCCAACAACCCCATAAACAAAGGACGCAAGCCATAAATTTCAAGCCCAAAACGGCTTATCCGCTACCCGATCCCCGGTGGTGTTGAGCGAGAAGTCTCGGTTTTCCTCCCCCCCGGGTTCTCGACCGCGCTCGAGCCGCTTGCTCAGGCCCCATATCACGCCGCGGGGACGATGAGCGGCCGTCCTCTAGATTAATGTTTTCTCATTTTCGGAGAAAGGTTTGGGACGGATGATCACTCTGCCTTTGGATTTCCTGGGAAGTCCGCCGAACCGGCAGAGCGGTACTTTTCAATCTGGAGTCTTGATCGAAACCACTGACACGTACCCCACGTGCTTCCCGGCCAGCGCCGGGACGACGGAGCGCTCTTCTACACGCGATGCAATCACATCTTCCCACCCAACATGCCAAGCTTTACGGCGGCTTGAACCGCCTCTTACGCCGCCGTAAGATGCCGGTTGACTTACCGTGTCGTGGCCAAAACCGCGCGGAGGCGGCGGACCTCTCCCGATCGCTCCGCCGTCGCTTTCATGAAAGGATCAGAGCACATGTCAACCGCGACGAAACCTCGACGCAAGGCGGCGCACACGTTTCAGACCAAGATGCTGATCGACGGCAAGTTCCGTGACTCACAGAGCGGCAAGACCTTTGCCACGATCAATCCGGCCACCGAGGAGGAGATCGCCCAGGTCGCCGAGGGCGACGCGACCGACATCGATCTCGCCGTCAAGGCCGCCCGCAAGGCGTTCGATTCCGGTCCCTGGCGGAAGATGGACGCGCGCGATCGCGGCCGGCTCTTGAACAAGCTGGCCGACCTGATCGAGCAGCACATCGACGACCTGGCCGAGTTGGAGACTCTGGACAACGGCAAGCCGATCAACGAGAGCCGCAATGGAGACCTGCCGCTGGTCGTCGACTGCCTGCGGTACTACGGCGGCTGGGCCGACAAGATCCACGGACAGACCATTCCCGTCCGCGGCAACTACTTTTGCTACACCCGGCGCGAGCCCGTGGGCGTGGTCGGCCAGATCATCCCCTGGAACTTCCCCATGCTCATGGTCGCCTGGAAGTGGGGTCCCGCGCTGGCCGCTGGTTGCACGGTCGTGCTCAAGCCGGCCGAGCAAACCCCGCTCACCGCGCTGCGGATGGGAGAGCTGGCGCTGGAGGCCGGCTTCCCGGCGGGCGTGATCAACATCGTCCCGGGGTTCGGCGAGACGGCCGGAGCACCACTGGTTGCCCACAAGGGCGTCGACAAGATCGCCTTCACCGGTGAGAGCACCACCGGCAAGCTGATCATGAAGAGCGCGGCCGACACGCTCAAGCGGGTCACGCTGGAACTGGGAGGCAAGAGCCCGAACATCGTCTTCGCCGACGCCGATCTCGACGCGGCCGTCGACGGGGCCATGCTCGGCCTGTTCCTGAACCAAGGGCAGTGCTGCTGCGCGGGGAGCCGCCTGCTCGTGCAGGACTCGGTCTACGACAAGATGGTCGACAAGCTGGCCGAGCGAAGCACCCAGCGCAGCCTGGGCGACCCGTTCGACGCCAAGACGGAGCAGGGGCCCCAGATTGACGAGGCCCAGTTCAAGAAGATCCTTTCCTACATCGACAAGGGGAAGGCTCAAGGGGCGAAGTGCGTGGCTGGCGGCGAGCGTTTTGGCACCAAGGGCTATTTCATCAAGCCGACCGTGTTCGCAGACGTCAAGGACAGCATGGCGATCGCCACCGACGAGATCTTCGGCCCGGTCATGCAGGTGCTCAAGTTCAAGGAACTGGGCGAGGTGATCGAGCGGGCCAACACCACCGACTACGGTCTGGCCGCCGCGGTCTGGACCCGCGACATCGGCAAGGCCCATGCCGTCGCCGACCGCGTGCGCGCGGGAACCGTCTGGGTCAACTGCTACGACGTCTTCGACGCCGCCGCACCTTTCGGCGGCTTCAAGAGCAGCGGCATCGGCCGCGAGCTGGGCGAGAAATCGCTCGACAATTATACCGAGCACAAGACCGTGACGGTCGCTCTGGGCTAGTGCGCTTTACCATTGAGTTGCATACGGGGAGCGGTCCGATTTCCTTCTCCCTAGGGAGAAGGTGCCCCGCAGGGGCGGATGAGAGTCTGGACCCCACACAATGGGCTGGCGAATTGTCCTCATCCGGCCGTACCGGCCACCTTCTTCCCGAGGGAAAAGGAGGAGAGAATCCGCCCAGTCGGCACGGCAGCCCAAAAGAAAACCGCTCTATGACTGGCAGGCTTTCACTCCTGCCTCCGCAAGCATACCCCGAGGGGCGAGGTTCATGTCCTCGCCCTTCCGCGCCCCTCTTGAGCCACTGCCATGCCCATCACCCTGGTCGAACTTGTGCTCCGACTGGGCGCATCGGTGCTCTTTGGCGGCGCGATCGGCTACGAGCGCGAGCGACGCGAGCAACCGGCCGGACTGCGAACTCACCTGCTCGTGTCGCTGGCGTCGGCGACGTTCATGATCGTCTCGACCCAGCTTGTCTGCTTCCAGGATTACGCCAAGGACGGCCTGGTCCATGTCGACACGAGCCGGATCGCGGCCAACGTCGTGGTCGGCATCGGCTTCCTGGGCGGGGGAGCAATCCTCCACGCGGGCCTGCGCATCAGGGGACTGACGACCGCCGCAAGCCTCTGGTTGGTCGCGGCCGTTGGCCTGGCGTCGGGAGCAGGGATGTTCGTGCTGGCGCTCATCACAACCTCGATCAGCTTGTTTGCCCTGGTCGTGCTCCGCTATCTGGAACGCAACTTCAAGGGGGTGTTGCATATCAAGGTGCGAATCACCACCGAGGGAGACATCCTGTCCCGCCAGCGAGTTCAGCAAGTGCTTGCGCCCCTTTGCGCGGAGGTGCTGGACGTCGATTATTCTCGCGATCAGGTGAAGAACCGCTCCAAGGTGCACATCGACGTTCGCCTTCCCCGACACGACCTTGAGGAGGAGATGGTCAAGCTGCTGGAAGGTCTTCCCGCCGTCCAGACTCTGCGCGTGCGACGACTTGGAAATTGATCAACAATCAAAATATTCTCTTCATTCCAAGACAGGATCTTCTCATGGCCGATTCGATCCTTTCGCGACGCGGCTTTCTGGGATCGTGCGGCGCACTGAGTGCCGCGGCGCTGGCACCAGCACTGCGGGCGAGCGCTGCTCCCGCGGTCGCGCGCACGTACCACCTGTCGACCTCGCCACAGGCCATCCGCGATGACCCCGAGCTGCTCGATCTGGCCCATCGCGCCGGGGTGACCGACGTCTGGCTGACTGGCTTTCTCTACGGCCACTGGCTCTACCCGGTGGACGAGTTGCCCCGCTGGCTCAAGAAGATTGAAGCCAGGGGAATGTCGGCCCATCTGATCAACGTTCCCCTCGGTCATCCCGGCGACTCGCTGGGCGCCAGGTCCGGCGATGTCCCCCTGACTCCTCCTACGCACTGGAGACTGGCCGTGCGGCCGGACGGAACCACCTACGCCGGCACCTCGCTGCACGTTCCGGCCACCGAGGAAAACCGCGCGGCGTTGCGCAAGATCCAGGCGGCAGGCGTGCGGCGTGCCTTCCTTGACGACGACTTTCGCCTGGCTCGCGGCCCAGGCGTGATCGGCGGCTGCTTCTGCGTCGAGCACAAGCGACGCTTCCTTCACGCGACGGGCCACAACGAAAATGCCTGGCAGGACCTGATCCACGACCGCGCCCGGCGCGAGCTTTCGCGGATCGTCCGCGACTGGGTTGAGTTTCAGTGCAACCAACTCTCCGCCTGTTTCCTGGCTCAGCGGCAGGCCGCCCCCAGTGTGCAATTGGGGATCATGGTCATGTACCTGGGGAGCGAGAAGGCGGGCATCCGCCTGGCGGACTATCGCGACGTCCCGTTCCGCGTCGGCGAGCTGATGTTCAACGATCACGCGTTCGCACCCGTCAAGGGAAAGACCGACGAGCTGTTCAGTGCCCTCATGCACCGCCGCTTTGCCCGTCCCGAGCTGGCGTTCAGCGAGACCACCGCGTTCCCGGCCGATCAGCTCTCGGCACGCAACATGGCCGCGAAGCTGGCCGTCTCGACGATCGCCGACGTCCGGAACACCATGTTCATGAGCGGGATCACGGCGTTCCCACGGGAACACTGGCAAACTCTGGGACCGGCGATGAAACGCCATGCCGAGCTCCACAGGAAGATCGTCGGACATGCACCGCGCGGGCCGCTCAAGCATTACTGGGGTGAGGCCAGCCGCTTCGTCGGCGACGACAATCCGTTCAGCCTCTTCCTGGCGCTGGGGATTCCGTTCGAGGTGACGAGCACGCTGTGCAAGGACGGCTTCACGTTCCTGTCGGATGCGGATGCCAGACAACTGGGCGCAGCTCGCTCTCCCGGCACGGTCCTTCTGGCCCGACCGCAAGCCGGACTTGCCGACTCGATCCGCCCGATCCCGGAATCACTCAAAGATCTTTTCGCCTGGAAGCAGGAGGTTCTCCCCAAACTGGAGGAAGTGCCGTACGTTGAAGATCAGGTCCCTGTCGTCTGCACCTGGTATCCTTCG
>JBMFUH010000593.1:3283-4810 GCA_049966735.1 Isosphaeraceae bacterium | reverse complement strand
GCCCTATCAAACGACCGGCGGAACGCCGTCGGTCGGCTTCAGTCAGGAGGCTCGCCCTGCCACAGGCGCGGGGATGACGGGGCTGTACAACAATGCCGGCCCCGGCGGTCTGGCTCAAGACGGCGCGAATCCGGCAAGCGCGCCCAGCGCGACGGTGTACGGAACGCCGACTCCGGGGAACGGCTTCGCGCTTCCCACGGCGAATCGGTTCGGGCCGCCGGGAACATCAGGAACAGGTGGTACAATGCCGGGGGGCACGGCATCGGTCACGAATTCGCTGCTCAATGCGCAGCCGTCGACGTCTCAGGTGCTGGCCAAGGACCCGAACAGCCCAGCGACCGCCCTGGGGAGCAGCGGCAGCCCTGGCGGAGCCAACCCATGATCTCGGGGGCGTGACGGTTCCCGACCGTCCGCGGCCAGGAAAAACCATGAACTCGGGATTGCGGATTCTCCTGGAGGATGAGCATTGCCTGGCCGTCGTGAAACCGGCCGGCCAGTTCGTTCAGGGAGTCTGGGCACCGCCTGGCGAGCAAACTCTCGAACAGGCGGTTCGTGCTCACCTTGATCCCGGCGATCCGGCTTCGGTCTACCTGGGGATCGTTCATCGCCTGGACCGGCCTGTCTCCGGCGTCTTGATCTGGGCCAAAACCGCGAAAGCGGCCCGCCGCCTCTCCCTGCAATTCGAGCGGCGCAAGGTGCTCAAGGAATACTGGGCAATCGTCGAAACAACCGGCATTCCACACGACGAAACGGGAACCTGGGCCGACTGGCTCACAACGGCCGGGGTCTCCGGAGTTGTCAAGGCGGTTCCCGAGGGGACTCCGGCAGCGCGCCTGGCGCTCACGCGCTTCCGGTTCGATCGCGCGCGGCAGATCCCTTCAGGCATGCGCTGGCTTCGTCTCTGGCCCGAGACGGGCCGAACCCACCAGTTGCGAATTCAGTCTGCCGTTCGGGGAATGCCCATCCTGGGTGATGCTCCCTACGGCTCGGAGACCGCCTTTCCTCATGGTATTGCCCTGCACGCGCGCACTTTGCACGTCCGGCATCCGATGCTCCAAACTCCCCTGGAACTGACGGCTCCCTTGCCCGTCTACTGGGCGGAGCAGGGAATCATCCTGGGGCCGGAACGACGCGGTTAGCCCTTGCTGGCGGGAGCGGATTCCAGATGGCAAATGCCAAATTCCAGATGGCAGATGGCAGATGGCAGATGGCAGATGGCAAATGGCAAATGCCAGATGGCAGATGCCAAATGCCAGGTTCCAGAAGGCGAGGGGGCGTAGTCAGGGACAATACGCGTTCGACGACTCACAACAGGCCACCGGCAACCAGCCCCTAGCAACTGATCTCCGCGGGATCAGCTCACACCGATATCCACGATCTTGAGTTTCAGCTTGCCTCGGGGGATCGGCACCTCGACCTCGTCGCCCACTTTCTTGCCCACGAGGCTCTGACCGATCGGGCTGGTGAGGAGAATCCTGTTCTGGTCATAGTCCTCATCGCCGGGACCCACCAGAGTGAAATCTTCCT
>JBMFUH010000593.1:0-3273 GCA_049966735.1 Isosphaeraceae bacterium | reverse complement strand
CGTTGATGTCCAGGTCGAGGACTCGGACCTTGGATCCGAAGACGACCTGGTCCGTGGGCATTGTCTTCTTGTCGACGATGAACGCCCGGCCGAGCACGTCTTGAAGGTCGTTGATCTTGGCCTGAAGCATGCCCTGGGCTTCCACGGCCGCGTCGAACTCGGCGTTCTCGGAAAGGTCGCCATAGCCCCGGGCCTGGGCGATTTGCTCGGCGATCCGGGGCATGTCCTCATGTTTCATCTTGTCGAGTTCGGCCTTCTTCCGCTCGTAACCTTCCTTCGACATCGGAATTCGGTCATTGGACATGCCGATCTGCTCCCAATCCCAACTCAGAATCACAGCAAGTACGTCGAACGCGCAGGGACCTGGCCAAATCATGTTAACGGCCGATGAAAAACCTTTTAGGAAGGCCTCGGTCGGGACGTTGACCTGGCAGGTCTCTAGATCTTCCGTCCGGTGTGGACCACCCGGAGCCCGGGTACCACCGGTACATGCAATGCCGATCTCGGGAAATGAAGTAACGAGGCTGTCACCATCCACCCGCTTTCCCGGGCCTTCACGGGAAGTCCCGAGAGATCGAAGTAAAAAAGCGCGACTCCGGGCAACCCAGTGTCGCGCTCAACCCTTTCTTTTGTTAAAGCAAGACTAGTCTTCCTGGTCTCCCCATGCAAGCCCAACCCGCGGCGGGCAATAGGCGGTGTGTGGCGGGCGGTCACTCCACCAGCAACTCGCCACTCGCCACCAGCAACTCGCCGCTTGACCGGTCACTCGTGGCGGAGGGCCTCGATGGGGTCCATGAGCGCGGCCCGGCGCGCCGGGTAGAGGCCGAAAAGGATGCCGATGAAGACCGAGATGCCGAAGGAAAGAAGCACCGAGAAGCCGGTGACGATCGCCTGCTGATCCGGGATGAAGTAGACGATAACCTGGGGAATCGCGATCCCCAGCGACACGCCCAGGAGGCCTCCCACGCCCGAGAGGACGACCGTCTCGATCAGGAACTGCTGCGTGATATCCCGGCGTTTGGCGCCCAGGGCCCGGCGGATGCCGATCTCGCGGGTCCGCTCGGTCACGGTCGCCAGCATGATGTTCATGATGCCGATGCCGCCGACCAAGAGCGAAATGGCCGCGATTGTGCCCAGGATGATGCTGTATTGCCGGGCGGTCTTGCGCGCTTGCTCCAGCAAGTCGAAGGGGACGGTCATCGAGACGTCCTTGCGAGGGTGCCAGGGCTCGTAGGCGGCCTTGACGATGGGCACGGTGGGGCGAACCTCGTCGATCGAGCCGACCTGGAGGGTGATCTGGGAAAGCTGGGTCTCCTCGGCTTGCATGGAACCCGAACGCATGTCGACGATCTTCTCGCCGAAGCGGACCTTGCAGGTGTTGAGGGGAATGTAGACGTCCTTGTTGAAGTCTTGCGCGGCGAGACTTGTGCCAATGCCGGCGGAGCTTTGGCGTTCCTTGGTCACGCCGATCACGGTGTAATAATCGGACCCCAGTTTCACGGAGAGGCCGAGCGGGTCTTCGTACGGGAAAAGGGTCTTGGCGGTGGTGGAGGCCAGAACGGCGTAGTTCTGGTAGCGTTCGTTGTCCACGGCGGAGAGGAAGCGGCCCTTTTCCATCTCCAGCGCGTTGAACTCGGCATAGTCCTGGGTGGTGCCCACGACGCGGCCGTCGAGGTTGTACTGGAACCGGCGGATGCCCTTGCGAATCTCGCGAATGGGCAGGACCTTGCGAATCGTGGGCACGGTCTCCATGATCCGCTCGTAATCGTCGTATTTCAGTCCGTAGTTGAGGATGCGCGAGGGGCGGCCCGCGGTGGCCTGAGCCTCGTCGCTGGGCTTCTCCGAACGGACGATGATGTTCGTCGCGCCCAGGGCCTTGATTTCGTCCTGGGCCTTACGGCTGGAACCTTCGGCGATGGCCAGCATCGAGATGACCGCGGCCACGCCGAAGACGATGCCCAGCACGGTCAGACCGGAGCGAAGCTTGTGCAGGAGCAAGCTCTTCATCCCCAGTTTCAAGGCCCGCCAGATGCGTCCCATGGGATCGCTTTCCTCTCATCGAAACAATGTTGCCAGGCGTTCATTCCACCAGGTTTTCGTATTCAGCCGGATAAGAGTCGCCGGCGGCGGCGAGAGCGGCCGCCTGCTGCTGCTCCATCCGTGGGCTAGGGCCGTCATGGACGATCTTGCCGTCCATCATCTTGATCACCCGCTTGGCGCAATCGGCGATATCTTGCTCGTGGGTCACCATGATGATGGTTTTGCCGGCATCGTTGAGCTTGTCGAGCATATCCATGATTTCATGGCTGGTCGCAGTGTCGAGGTTGCCGGTCGCCTCGTCGGCCAGGATGATGTAGGGATCGTTGATCAGGGATCGGGCGATGGCCACGCGCTGTTGCTGGCCGCCGGAAAGTTGGGTGGGACGGTGATCGACGCGGTCTCCCAGGCCGACGAGATTGGCGAGCTGGATCGATCGCTCGTAGGCTTCGTGGCTGATCTCTCCTCCCCCCTGGTAGGTCAAGGGGAGCTGGATATTCTCGAGCACGGTGTACTGAGCGATCAGGTTGTACGATTGGAAGATGAAGCCGAGGTAGCGGCTGCGGACCTCGGAAAGCTCGTCGTCGTCGAGCCGGGAGACGTCATGCTCGCCCAGCATGTACTGGCCGCTGGTGGGGCGGTCCAGGCAACCCAGAAGGTTGAGCATGGTGCTCTTGCCGGAGCCGGACGCACCCATGATCGCGATGTACTCGCCGGGGTAGACGTTCAGGGACACGCCGCGCAGGGCGTGCACCGTCACGGTGGCCACGGGGCCGCGGCGGCCTAGCAGGCCGCCGCCTCCTTTCTGGGCGTGTCCCATGACATAGGTCTTCTTGACGTCGACCAGGCGAACGATCGGCCGGCCCTTGGAGAAACCATTACCCGAGCTGAAGGCCACGATTAGTTACCTCCTCCACCTGGTGGACCGCCGCGGAAACCACCGCCCCCTCCACCGCCGCCACGACGGCCACCACCGCCGCCGGGACCGCCGAAGCCACCCCCTTGCCGCATCCGTTCACCAAACTGCCGCATCTGCTCAATCTCATCGTCGGTGAGCCCGGCCTTCTTGAGGATGGCGGCCCGCTCCTCATCGCTGGCTCCCTTCAGTTTGGCCCGATCTGCCGGGGATATCTTGGCGAAGACCCCCCCCATCGCACCGGCGCCTCGGCCTCGGCCTTTCATCTTGCCCTGGGCCTTGCCCTTGCCGGGCGCGCCTCCCTTGCCGGGCGCGCCTTC
>JBMFUH010000592.1:0-4812 GCA_049966735.1 Isosphaeraceae bacterium | reverse complement strand
CGCGGGCCGCGGCCGGCAGATCGCGGGCAAGTCCACTCCGCGCACTCGTCTGGGCCGGACTCTTGCCGCGGCCCTGTTGCGCTCCCGGGTTTGCTTTTGGCGATGCCCCGGAATCCTGTCCTATGCTTTCCTGGGAGGGTCCGAGCAGAAGGAGGGCAAGCAAGCCCGCGAGAAGCTTGGTAAGGCGAGGGCACTGGCGATGGTGATGACGGAAGAATTCACCCATGATCGATGAGCGCACCCACTCTGCCCTGGCGATCTAACCCAGGCCGCCTCATGCACCGTCTAACTTTTCCATCATAGTCATGGTGACGCCGAAAATCCAACCCAAGATCGTCTTGCATCCATCCACAGGGTCGTTCCACCTGGCCTCGGGGTGAAGTTCGCGGCTCATGCAGGGAAAAGGGAAAGAGTCGGCAGGCGACGATGTTTATTCAAGTCAACATAGGGATCTCGTGGCGTTCGCGAAAGAGCCCCTTGAAGCACTGCGGTTGAAATGATTCAATTCGGGCTCAGGGAAGCCACGCGTATCCTCCAAGGTCGGGCTTCCCGAACGTTCTCGCACAACCCTTTTTCAGAGCAGAGTGTTTTCACTGCGGAAAGAAAGATCATGACCATGAAGAATTTGAGCCGAACTGGCGGGCTGGTGTGCGCCCTGGGTCTCCTCGCCTGGGCGGCCGGGTACGCGCCCCGCACCGCTTTCGCCGACGAGCCGGCAGCTTGCCCGGCCCTCAAGGCACTCGAGGGGACCTGGACAACCTCGGAGACCGACAGTCTCGACGCGCGGTGGGTTTTCAAGGGGGACCTCCTGGAAGTCACCGTCAATGGCCAGGAATACAAGGGCAAGGTCAAGGTCAACGACAAGGCCAAGCCGCACGCCACGCTCGATGTCGCGCTCACCGAGGGCCCGGAAGAGAGCAAGGGGAAAACCGGCAGGGGCATCTACAAACTCGACGGCAAGAAGCTGGTCGTCTCGGTTTCCCAGCCCGGCCACGATCGCCCCAAGGACTTCGAGCCCGTTCCCGATGAGGTCTACGTCTTCGAGCTCATGAAGAAGAAGGGCTGAGGTCGCCTTTTCACCTTGATCCTGCAAATCCCCGCGCGGACGGTTCGCGACGGTCGGGCATTCTTGTCCCACCGTCGCGAACCGGGGCTTGGGCGCGCCGGACAACAATGTCCGGCCTAACTGAAATACGCCCGTCCGTACACATGGACAGGCGATCAATGGCGGTCGTGTTTGGCGAGAAGTGTCGCTCTTGGTGAGAAGATGCGGACATCTCCTGCCTCTCCCGTGACCTCAAACCAGCGATCGGTGATCGCGTCGAGGGCAGGGTCTCGATGCCAGGCCACGACCCGGTCGATCGATCCATGGTGCCGCGTGAGAATCTCTTCCCAGACCGCGATGGCCGTCTCCGTGGGCCGAGGATCGGTCTTCAGGGCCAGATCCTCGAACCGGCGCGAATTCGGGTGGTCGACGCCCGGCCGGAACTGCACCGGGAAGTAGTAGCAACGCACCTCGTAGTTGCTCCAGAGGATGTTTCCCGTGCCCACGCCCAGCCAGCTATCGGCATGCAGCAAGGGATTGCAGCGAAACCGACTGCTGATGCGAATCAAGACGGTCGCAATCCGCTGATTCCGTCCCACCAGGTCGCTCGCTCGCATGATCTGGCCCGCTGTCCGGTCGCAGTATTGGGCGTAGTCCCACACGATCAGCGTTTGCAGGATTCCCGCAACCACAAGACAGCCCAGAGCCAGCCGCCCGTGTCTCGTCCCCAGCTTGAAATCGATCGCCGGCACGAGGGCGGCCAAGCCGAGGATCTCGAGCCGCTGAGGCAAGTACTCCCCGTGGCTCGATCCCAGCGAATCCGGTCCCAGCCAGCCCGCCAGGAGCAGGAACAAACCCAAACCAAGCCAGGCTTGCCTGGTGCGCCGGCAGGCCACCACGGAGAAGCCGCCCGGTCTGTCCGACCCGTCGCGTGTGACGGTGCGGGGTGAGCGTGCGTTCCGCCACCAGGCGATCGCGATGCCCAAGAGCACGATCAGACCCGCCGCGACCAGCCAGCCAACAGGACTGAAGACGAAGAACAACCGGCTCCGTTGTTCGGTGAAGGGCAGCATGTCTTTCCTGGCCAGCGTGAGCGGGTCGACCCAACCCATTCGTGAGATCCAGGCCCAGATCGAGTACGGGTCGAGCATGTTCGAGTGCGGGTCTTTCAAGTTCTCCCAGACCGCGTGCATGGGCCCGCCTTGCCGCGCGATGCGCAGATAGACAGCGCCTAGGAGAATCAGCGGTAGACAAGGGAGGGCCGTGCGTCTCATGCGGACCAGGCGGCTGCGCCACCGATCGTTTGCTTCGTCCCGCGCCGGTGCAAAAAGGCTCAAGAATCCCAAAGCCGCCACGGTTAGCCCCAGGCTGACCAGGTGGCCGAAATAGCCCAGAACGAGGAGGATGGCGAGACTCACCAGTCGAAGCGGCTCGAGGCGGTCGCGGCCAACCCACCAGACCCCCAGCGTGATCGCCAACAGGCAGCAGCCCAGAAGGAAGCTATTGAATCCCAGCAACCAGGGGAAGTTCAGGCCGAGCAGGGCGGCCAGCACGCTGCCCCCGACGATTCCCTCAGCGCCCCGCACGCGCCAGCGCAACCAGACAAACGAGGCGGAAAACCCCAGGAGCGTCAAGGTGATCATGATCCGGTCGGCCGACCAGGGTGAAACCAGCTCGACCAGCAGTGCGAGCGCAAGATGCCCCGCCCAGTTGGGCAAGGGCTGCCAATGCACCGAGAAGTAGCCATGGTATGGAGAGTAGGGAGCAAAGGACCGGTTCAGAATCCAGGAGTTGTAGAGGTGGGTCGGGCCGTCCTGGGTTGTCATTCCCGCGACGGTCCAGATTGCAATCAGGACGGGCAACAAGGCGATGACCATCACCGCCCAACCGAGCCAGAGAGAACGCAACGATTGGGCCGGCATCGACGAGGAGCAAGAGCGACGGCCGGACGCGAGTTGGGGATTCTGCGCCACCATGTTGAGGATTCCATTCCATGCGTGACCGCACGCAGGGACGGGGCAGTTGCTGAATCAGTCGCGGCAGCGCTTCAACCAGCGGAGTCCGCTACTTCGGCCGTATCTCCATGCCACGAACCGTCTGTGCATCAGGCTTCCATTCCATGCTTAAACCAAAGCATCATGCTCGCTTCTTGTAAAGGCCGGTTTCCACGAATTCTCTGAGAACTGGCGGACGAAAAACGTCAGCCCGGACCTCCGGGTCCTGACCCCAGCCGCCTTTGGGAGGAGTGCTTGGGGGCAAGATCAAGAGGTCCAGGATCGGGTGCATGACAACCGGACTGACGATCGAGCAAACCTCTCCGGACGGGTCCTCCAAAGGGCGGTCAGGGTGACGCGGAGAAACGATCGCAGCCGCTTTCGTGCGGCAAGGTCCAAAATCAAGGTCAACCCGCTCCCTGCCCGAGGGCCGGGAGATCCGACGGCAGCCAGACCCGAAAAGCCTGACTTGTTAACAAGACTATAACGCACGAATGGCCTCGCCGCCAAAAGAATTCAAGTTCCGCCCGGGTGCGTTGATTCGAACAGGCCGATCAATCGTCACGCCCCCTCCACGCGCGTTCTTGCGCGAACGCCGGTGCAAAGGCCGCGTTCACCCTGGATCAGCTCTCAGGCAACAAGCGGGACTCGATCTACACAGGGGCGATGCGCCTCCAGCTCAATACCCTTGAATGAGCCACGACTCACCTCGATGCCGAGATTGACAGTCTTTCCCGCTTACGAAGGGCGGACATGGTTCTTCCGCATGCCCTATCAATTCGTCTTGCCGGAAGGACGCTCCGGCTTGCCCCGGCGCAGGAGCGCGATCTCTTTCTCGCGCCGGAGCCGTCGTTTCGTTTCCTCTTCCCAGTCGATCTCCTCGCCTTCCAGCCAGGTGATGGCACGGTCGCGGAGCGGCTCGGGAATGGCCACGCCCAGCTCGGCATGGCGCACGACCACGCCGGCAAAGGCCAGACGCGCCACCTCATCCCAGGCCGACGGATCGTTGGCCCAAGTCGCGCCGACCGTTTGCTCCAGGGCCCTGACCACCTCCGCCAACGTCTGGTCGTTCGCCAGGCGTTTCTGAACCAGGTCGAAGGAGAGCGGATTGCGATCATCCATCAGCTCTTCATAAAGGTCGCCGTGCACACGCTCGAACCCGGCGTCGAGCGCCCGGTCGGCATCGTCGTTCTCGTAGCTTTTCACGCCCCAGTGCCCCATTCGCGATTAGCTCCTGCTTCGGCCCAGCCGGCCGCGGGCGGTGGTGAATGGTCCCACGGGCTCGACCAATCGGCCCAACATGCCCAGCCCCGTCGGCTCATGGTCCATCTATACCTCGCGCGGCCCCGGCTATCTATCCAGGGGGTCCGCGTTGGCGCGGCGGCGAGCCGCCGGACCCGACCTCTCCTCGAAACCTCGCCGACACATGCATGCGTCGCTGGGCGATCGACATCCGGCGATGATGACCAGCCCAGCCGCGAACCGCTCACGAGGACTGTGAAGAAACCGTGAAGATTGGGTTCGTTCTGCGCGCCAATTTAAGCCATTTTTGAGCATAACAGTTAGTTGGCCATGTGTTTACGTCAATCGGAAATTGGCTTCGTTCTGCGCGTTTTCCAGCAAAGCTCAACCTGGTGCCCCGTTTTTCTATCGCTTCCGAGGCTCTGGGGGTGAACCTTCCGATCCTCATCATCGATACAGCCATCCAACCCGGCGCGACCAACATAACTTGACCAACCATTGCGAAGCCACGTCCTTCCCTGGCCGGTCGTT
>JBMFUH010000591.1:0-4814 GCA_049966735.1 Isosphaeraceae bacterium | reverse complement strand
ATTGAATGGACTGGTGGGTGAATCGCGGTAGTGTTATTCAGACAAGCTCCTAGCCAGCCATTCCGCTGGCTTCGTATGATGAATTTGCCTTCGATTCATGGCCACGAGCGAACGTTTGAGGAGAACCGGGACATGGCGGCGCGTCGATTGTTGCTGGTGGAAGACAGTTCCACCATGCGGCGCATGCTGACGATGAAGCTCAAGGATGAAGGGTACGACGTCAAGAGCGCCAACGACGGCGTGGATGGTCTCGCCAAGGCCCGGGAAGAACCGCGGCCCGAGCTGATCCTCACCGACTACGAGATGCCCGAGATGGACGGCGCCGAGCTGTGTCGGAAGATCAAGGAAGACAAGGAACTCCGGACAATTCCCGTGCTCATGCTCACGAGCCTCGGCGAAACCGAGAACAAGATTACGGGCCTAGTGGCCGGCGCGGATGATTATATCCAGAAGCCCAAAGGCCCCGACGAGTTTCGCGAGCTGTACGCGCGAATCCAGGCCCAATTGAGGATCGCCGATCTTCACGCCGAGGTGGCCGAGCGCAACCGCCTGCTCGAGGCCGCTCACAAGAAGCTGACCTTCGAGCTGGACCTGGCGCGGAAGGTCCAGTTCGCGCTCATGCCCCGGCCGCCCAAGCCGCGAGGGATCTTGCGGGTCGCGGTCCGCTACACGCCGGCCAACCAGCTCGGCGGCGACGTGTACGATTTCTACCGGCTGGACAACAACCGGCTGGGAATCCTGGTGGCCGACGTCTCCGGGCACGGGGTCAACTCGGCGATGCTCTCGGGGATGGTCAAGGCCTTGGCCGCGCCCCTGTCCATCGCCGTGCTCGAGCCGGGCGAGCTGCTGGCGGGGCTCGACGTGGCAACCGAGCAGTTCTTTCCCGAGGGTTACTTTTGCACCGGTTTTTACCTGATTGCCGACGAGGAGACCGGGCTGGTCCGCTATGCGGGCGTCGGCCATCCGCCGGCGATCGTGGTCGGTCCCAGCGGGCCGCGCACGCTGCCGTCGAATCCCGGCATGCTGGGGATCGGCATGGTCGACGGGACCGCCGGCGATGCCGACCGGCTGGAACCCGGCGAGTCCCTGATCATCTACACCGACGGTCTGACCGACGCCATGGACCCCAGCGATGTGCTCTTCGGCGAGGATCGGCTCAAGACCCTGCTCCAGGGGCATCACGGGGCCGATCCCACGGAGATCCTCAATCAGGTTGACGAGGCGCTCAAGAAGCATACCTTCCCCGGTACACCCGCCGATGATATCAACATCATTGTTCTTCAGCGTTCTGCCCGGTGAAGGCTCCCCTCCCGCCAGACTGCATGGTAAAATAGCCTTGCTCGCGAGTTTCTCGCGTGGGACGATGGACTGTCTAGCCTCGAGCAAGGTCCGTCCCCATGCGCCCGGTTCCGATCTCGTTCAATTCGCGGCCAGAACCGAGTGGGTCAGTCGATGACGCTCGATCAATCGGATGATCTGTTGATCGCAATCGAGGGGCCGGCCACCATTTACGAGGTCAAGGCCCTGCGAGAGACCCTCCTCCAGGCGCTGAGCAAGGGAGGAACTCTGCATATCGACCTGGCCAACTCGGGGAAATGGGATCTTGCAGGGTTACAGCTCTTGATCTCGACCATCAGAACCGCCCAGAGTCAGGGGCGAACCGCGTCGTTGCATCGAGTCACCAGGATCTGTGCGGAGGTTGCCGAACGATCGGGACTGTCGGACTGGCTCAGATCGGTGTCGGACTGAAACTAAAACGGCTGGGATCGCGGCGCGAGGCGGTCACTCTCAAGAAACACGAATTCGGAACGAACGGCGGAGGAGGCAGCGCAGGTCGACGCGAGCCAATGCGCGGGCCGGGGATGGGGCAGGCGACGAGATGCGGTGATACGATCCATGAGCAAGACGATCGTGCATGCCGATGACAGTGCCTCGGTCCGGCGCTGGGTGGCGGACCAGCTCAGCGATCTTGACCTCGAGGTCGTGTCTGTCGCTGATGGCGAGGCGGCCCTGAAGCTCTTGCGGAATTCTCCCTGCGACCTGCTCCTGACCGATCTGGAGATGCCCAATCTTGATGGGCTGGCCCTGGTCGCGGCCGTCAGGGAGCTGCCCGCCCACCGCTTCCTCCCCGTCCTGGTCCTCTCCTGCCGGCATCCCAGCGAGTTCGAGCCGCACAGGCGGCAGGGTGTCACGGCCTGGATGGTCAAGCCGATCGATTCCGAACATCTCCGCCGCTGGGTTCGGCGACTCTTGCCGGAATAGGTTGAACGCCGTATTCATCTATATAGTTGCGGCCGGCGCGGTTGGGGGGCGTTCCTGTCAGGCTCTGACTCCTCTCTTTAGACTTGATTGCATGTACAAAGACGGCTAGCTCCGCAGGCACGCTCTGGATGGATGATGGTTTTCCTTGTTTCTGCCTCGCCAGCCCCTCTTTCTCGTTCTTTTCGTGTAAAGTTTCGGGAGAGCCACCGCAGTGCTGGGGTGGGGAGCCAGAGGCAGACTCTTCCTGGTCTCGCACCGCCGGCGCAGGTGATACAATCGAAAGGGGTTCTCCAGGTTGAGCAATTCTCGGGACGACGAGTTTCGCGAGATGTTCTTCGAGGAAGCCCGCGAGCTACTGGCCGGCTTGAAGGCGGGCCTGGCCAGACTTGCGGAGGCTTGCGGAGACCAAGCTACCCTTGAGCGCACTTGCCGCGACGCGCACAGCCTCAAGGGGGCTGCCGCGATGGTCGGCTACCCGACCATCGCCGACGCCGCGCGGAACCTGGAGCAGGTGTTGCGCCAGGCGCGGACGGGACAGGTTCCTCTGACGCGGGAGATTGTGCGGGGATTGGCGAGTGATCGGGACCATCTGGCAGACTTGATCGAAAGTGAGGAGAAGCAGTTGCGAGGGCGAATTCAGTGAGAAAGTGCCTTGATCTGAGTGGAGTATCGTAGGGTCCGCTGTTGCGGACCAAATCCCCCGGCCTTGAGTTGAGCAGTGGGGTGGGCATCGCCCACCAACGCGGGTTGAGCGCGTAGTGTGAGGGCATTGGACCTTGGCCAGTTCGGACGATCAGTTCCGGGAGATGTTCTTCGAGGAGGCGCGCGAGCTTCTGATCAGCCTGGAAGAGGGGCTGATGGAGCTGGAGCGGCGGCAGGGGGACCGCGCGCACCTGGACAAGACCTTCCGCGCTGCGCACACCTTCAAGGGCGCAGCGGCGATGGTGGGACTCCAGGTCATTGCCCGGTTCACCCACGGAATTGAAGCAGTCCTGGAGAAGATTCGCGCGGGTTCCCTGGCGGTCGATTCCGACATCATCACGACCCTCCTGGAGGCACGCGACCACCTGGCCGCCATGGTGGAGGGAGAGGGGGCCGGCTCGCCCGTCCCAGCGTCCGGAGATCTGAGCCAGCGGCTCAGCGACTTGCTCAAAGGAGCGAACGCCCCGGCCCCCTCCCAGCCAGCACCTCCGCCGCCTGCCGCTCATCTCCACGAACCGCCCAAAGCCCTCCAATCGGCAAATCCGCCCGCCGCTTCTGTTGCCGTCCGCGAGACCACATCACCTCCGAAGGTTACCGAGGCAGCCCCTCCGGAACCGGGCCCATCGCCGTCTGAAATGCCTGGCGTGCGAGAGCCCGCCTCCGGCTCAGCTTCACCATCGATCGAGAACCAGCCGATCCCGAAGAAAGGGCATGCCTCTCGCAGCCGCAAGAAGGGACAAAGCGGAGAGCCGGCCAGGCAGGGACGGGGCAAGCGTCGGGCGATGGATCAGGCGGGGCAGCCTCCGCCTCCGGGTTCTCCCGGTGCACCGCCGGCAGCCGGCCAGCCCGAGGAGAACCAGCCCGCAACCTACCGGATCACCCTGGCTCTGGGGCCGGAGACGCTGCGCAGGGGAGTCAACCCGCTGGGCGTGCTCGATGAGCTGCGCGAACTGGGTCAGTGCACGATCACGACTGACCCGGAGCAGGTTCCTCTGCTCGACGACCTCGACCCCGAGCGCTGCTATCTCACCTGGACGATCACGCTGCGGACCGACGCGTCCACGGATCGGCTGAAGGAGGTTTTCCTCCTGGTTGCCGACGACAGTCCGGTGACCGTGGAGGAATTGCGGGACGACGGGACCGCCGTGGCCGTGCCCTGGGACACCTCCGCGCCCGCTCACAGCTTTGCTCACACCCCGGGAGATTTCGTGCCGATCCCTTCTACCGCTCCTCCTCCAGCGGTCCCGGGGACGGCTTTTCCCGAAGAAGCGGCGACCGGCGGCGTTGCCCCCGCCGCATCTTCCGCGCCGCCAGCGCTCAACGGCGTCGCGCGTCCCGCTGCCCAGGGGATGGGGCCCTCCTCGGTCTCCGCGGCCAGGCCTCACTCCCGGATCAGGGTGGACGCTGTCCAACTCGACGATCTCGTCGGCCTGGCCGGCGAACTGGTGGTTCTTTCAGACAACCTGCAAGGCCTGCGCGAAGAGCCCCACCTGGGCAGATGGTACCACGCTCTGGAGGCCCTGGAGCGGGTGAGCCGGGAGATCCGGAACACCACCCTCGAGCTGCGCATGGTGCCCGTCGACGAGCTCTTCTCGCGGTTTTTCCGGGTTGTTCGAGACCTGTCCGACCAGTCGCGGAAGGAAATCGAGCTTCAGATCGTCGGTCAGGAGACCCGGCTCGATCGGACGATCGTGGAACGGCTGGGAGACCCCATGGTCCACCTGATCCGCAACGCCGTGGACCATGCCATCGAGTCTCCGGAGGAACGGCTGGCCCTGGGCAAACCGCGGCGGGGGCGGATCAAGCTGATCGCCGGCCATGAAGGGGACCGGGTGGCGATCCGGGTCGAG
>JBMFUH010000590.1:0-4822 GCA_049966735.1 Isosphaeraceae bacterium | reverse complement strand
GTCGCTCGGCCCATCATCCTCGATGCGCTGGGGCTGAACGGCAACCGGCCGCTCTCGGTCCTCATTCGGATGTTGAGAGAGCGCTATGAACCTGCTCTCATACAGAGCATTCTTGCGAGCCTGCGCGCGGCGACCGAGACAGATCCCCGGACGCTGGCCCAGACCCACCCGTTGCATCTGAGCTGGCGCCAGATCGAGGCAATGGCTGCCGCCGGAATGACCTTCGGCAACCATACCTGCTCGCACCCGCCGCTGGCGAACTTGCCGCTTGAGACCTGCCGGGAAGAGATTCGCCAGGCCGCGACCCGGCTCTCCCACCTTCCGGGCGGCGATGCCACCCTGGCCTACCCGTTTGGCAGCCGGACCGAAGAGACCCGGCGCGTGGCTCTCGAGCTGGGATACCGCGGTCTGCTGGAAGTTGAGGGAATCAACCGGCCGCTCGACCCAGCCCGCATTGGCCGGATCAAGGTTGAAGCGATTTCCCCTGCCGTTCTCTTCGCCAGGATGGAAATCGTCGAGCCGGTCAAGTCGATGCTCAAGAGATGGCTCCGAAGACGCCCGCGCTGATCTCGGCCAACGCCTGAATGAATCGTTCAACGTGATCAGTCGTGCTGAACGGCCCGGGGCTGAGCCGGAGCGTCCCGTCAGGAAACGTCCCCAGCGCGCGGTGGATATAAGGTGCACAATGCAGGCCGGGCCGCACGGCGATCTCGAAGCTGACGTCGAGAATCGAGCCCAGGTCCTGGGGAGTCAGCCCTTCGGGCACGATCAGCGACAGGGCGCCGACGTGCGTGGCCGGGTCCCAACGGCCGGCGATTTGCCAGCCGGGGGCTTGCTCGACCCAGTCGACGACTCGCTGGAGCAGGCTGACCTCGTGCGCCCGCAGCCGGTCCGGCCCCTGTTCCATCACCCAGCCGATTCCCTCGGCCAGCCCGGCGGCTCCCAGGACGTTGGGCGTGCCTCCTTCGAGGAAGTAGGGCAAGAGGAGCGGCTGCGTGTCACTCGTCGAATCGCCGCCGGTCCCCCCTTCGCGCCAGGGGCGCAGCCTGCCGTCGGCCCGGGGCCCGACGTAGAGCGCCCCGGTGCCGGTAGGACCGTAAAGAGCCTTGTGGCCCGGGAACGCCAGGAGATCAATCGGAGTTGCGCGCAGGTCGATCGGCACGACGCCGGCCGACTGCGCCGCGTCGACGAGGAAGAGCGCGCCGGCAGCCCGCACGATCGGGGCGATCGCCTCGATTGGCTGCACTGTTCCCAGCACGTTCGCGGCGTGCGTCATCACCACGAGCGCCGTGAGCGGTGTGAGAGCGCTGCGGATCGCTTCCGGATCGACGTATCCCTGCACCGAGGCGACACGAGAGAGCGTGATGACGCCTGCTTTCTCGAGCGCCCGGAGCGGCCGGCTCACCGAGTTGTGCTCAAGATCCGTCGTGACGACATGGTCGCCCGGCTGGAGCAGTCCCTTGATGGCCAGGTTCAGCCCGTCGGTGCAGTTCATCGTCAAGATCCACCGCTCCGGCGCTGGGCCGCCGCAGAACTGGTTGAGCCGATGCCTGGTCTCGTCGAGCATGCGCTCGGCCGCGACGGCCATCCGGTGCCCGGCCCGACCGGGATTGGCCAGGCTGTTGCGAGCGAAGCGGTCCAGAGCCTGGTAGACTGGCTCGGGCTTGGGGAAACTGGTCGCGGCGTTGTCGAGGTAGATCATCGAGGGATTCCAGATTCCAAATGCCAGATTCCAAATGCCAGATTCCAGATCACAAGACCAAGATGCGCGGATTGACGGCATCCAGAGGGCGACAGTCGTTCATGCGGCTTGGCCTGCTCGGGAATGGTGTCGTCGGGAGGTAAAGAATCAGCTCCGGCCTCGTGCTGAACGCGCTTCAAGTGTTCAAGGAAGGCAACTCAGCGTCGATCGTTTTCAGAGGCCCGGCGTGTCTCGGCGGTCTGATACCGGGTTCCCCTGAAACCAGAAGACTTGAGTGACTCCATCCATCGACCAAGTTGCTTGGAAACACTCTCGGTCTTCGAACGCAAGTCCTGGATTTCGCGACCGCGATCTTCCATCTCGGGAAGCCTGAGCAGCAGACTCAACATCGATCTCACCTCAGCCGCCGAACCCCTTGCAATGTACAGAAAGTTGAGCAGTTCGTTATTCGTACCGCGCTCGAATCCCTCAGCGATATTGTTCGAGATCGACACGGTCGCCCGCTCGAGCTGATCGCGGAGTCCCGCGAAACCTCTCAAGCATCCCGTCCCGGTCAGGGCAAACACCGCCGTCGCCAGGTCGATCGCATCATTCCAAACCGGTAGATCTCCAAACCGACGATAAGTCATCCGGCTACCCCTGTCACAAGAAGCACGGTCTCCGGGTTCTGCAATCGAAACTTCCATCATACCATGCTGCCCTTCGTCTCATAAAACCTGGAATCTGGAATATGGATTCCGGAATCTGCGATTTGGAATCTGGAATCTGGAATCCCAGTTCCGGGTTAGCTCCCCACGTACTGTGCATACAGCGTCCTCGCCTTGGCGATGTCGTTGGTTCCCTTGATGATCGCTCGACCGTCGGGGAAGACGGTGAACTCGTACCCCTCGGTGACAAACCGGAGCATGAAGGCGTTGTGCCGCACCTCGCCCGAGGGAGCCAGACGCCCGGCCAGTTCCGCGAGATTCAGCGGATCGCCCCGGCGGACGGCCACTTGCACGGCGTTCCGGCCGCAGAGCGTGGTGGTGTGCGAGCCCAGCTTCCCTTCCAGCCACTCGAACCGATGATGCTTGCAGCACGGGCAATCAACCGTGTCCAGCAGGCTGGCGACCTTGAGCTGGCGGAAGGTCCAGTCCCAGATGTCAACCATGATCAGGTCGCGATTGAGCGCCTCAGTCGCGCCGGTGAGCAGCTTGATCGCCTCGACCGCCTCCAGTGAGGCGATCACCGCCACTGCGGGGCCGAGCACTCCGGCGGTCTCGCAAGTGGGCGTCATCCCGGGGGGCGGAGCCGTCTCGATCAGGCAACGGAGGCACGGCGTCTGGCCTGGCACGATCGTCATCGTCTGGCCTTCGCTGCCGATCACCCCGCCGTAAACCCAGGGCTTGCCCAGCTTGATCGCCACATCGTTGATCAGGTAGCGCGTTTCGAAGTTGTCGGTCCCGTCCAGAATCAGATCGGCGTCGGCGATGAGGTCGATCGCGTTCGTGTGATCGAGGTCCGTGACCACCGGCTCGATCTCGATCGTGCTGTTGATCAGCCGGAGCTTGCGCGCGGCGGCCTCGGCCTTGGGAAGATTGTCCCGCACGTCCTGCTCGTCGAAGAGGACCTGCCGCTGCAAGTTGTGCAGCTCGATGAAATCGCGGTCGATGATCCGCAGATGTCCCACCCCTGCGCGGACCATGTGATTGGCCAGGACCGTCCCGAGCGCTCCGCAGCCGCAGAGCGTGACCCGGCTCCCCGAGAGCGCGAGTTGACCGGCCTCGCCCAGCGGGGGGAAACGGACCTGGCGGGAATAACGATCGAGCGGGTCGATAGGCGCTGGCATGTGTTATCTCCGTGAGATATTCTGTTCTGGCGATCCATCGGCGACGGCCGAGATGATGCTGATTTCGTCCTTGCGGCCTGTTGAGAATTATAAACGCACCTTGCGAGCGTTGCGGCGGATGGTATGAGTGCGGTTGGGAGCGGCTGTCCACGGCGGACGGCCACCACGAGTGCGGGGGTGCATGTCTGGGTGTAAACGCTCGTGAGCACTCCGCCACGGCAGATCTGCGAAGCCCTCGAGGCGGTAAGGAGTGGGGACGATAGCGCCATCGAGCGGTTGGCGGACCAATGCTACGAGAGGATGAAACGCCTCGCCCGTCCGCTGATCCGCCGGTTCGGGCTTGCCTCGGAAGGCGAATCTGGGGTGACGATAGCGCCCGAGGCATGCAGAGTGGATGCGGAGCTGAGCGATCTCGCCTGCGGGGGGGTGATCGTCGAGGAGGCCGTATTGGGCGCGGCCGAGGTCGAGCGCTTCATCGAGACGCTTGGCGACCCGCGGCTCGTGCAGGCCGTCCGCATGCGCCTGGAGGGGTACACGATACGCGAAATCGCCGCCAGCGCCGGGAGGGACGTCGGCACGGTCAAGCGCGGGCTCCGGCGCGTTCGGGCCGCGTGGTGCGAGTGGTCTCAACAGCGACGACGGACGGAATCCGCGTCGTGATCGGACAAAAGTCAAAACCCGCCACTCTTCGCGCCACCTCGGATCGGCATTTTTCGTTTAGCCATATAGAGCGAGCCTTGGGCGCGTGTCTCTATGTCGGCCCAGGTGAAAACCGCGTCGTGATGGCGGTTTCAGGTTCATGGCGACGGCGCGGTACAACTGGATTCGACGGGAGGAATTGATGTTGAAATCTTCGATGCGGATGTTACTATTGTCATTGGCGGCGATGGCGGTCGGGGTTTGGTGGGAACTAGGCGGCCATGTGGCGGCCCAGACGTGGGGCTGCGGATCGGCCCTTTGCACCGCAAACCCCACCGCTATCGCCCCGAGCTACATCCCGGGGGCCTGCGTGGTCGGCACATCGGACGCCACGTATGGAGGTCCAGCGGACATCGGCACGGGCAACGCCAATGGCTGCGGGTACGGGACGAGCCTCACGGAAACGGCTGAGCTGCACCAGGCGTCGAATGGCCACCTCTGGGCTAGGGCGAGCTCCCCCTGGCTAGCGGCCTGCGGCGTAGCATGCCCATGGAACTTTAGCTTGACCCCCGTGTCAAGCGGCTGCCCGTGTCTTCGCGGGCTAGAGCGTTTTTCGGGTCGATAGCTCACCGTAGTCCCGGCGCGCCGGGAGA
>JBMFUH010000589.1:0-4834 GCA_049966735.1 Isosphaeraceae bacterium | reverse complement strand
ATGCGATCGTACGAGGAGCCAGACTCCCAGCGGCAGAACCCCGAACCAGCACCGCATGCGGGTATATGAGTATATGATGATCAATGAGGGATGGTGGGCATGGTCCACGATCGTGCTTACGGTCGTGCTGGTGATCGGTCGGAGCGAGCCGGCCCCGGGGCGGACCGCTGAAGGTAAGGAACGAGCGGGAAAGAACATCCCGATCTCGAACGACGGAGACGTCGGGAATCGCTTCCTCGGCCCCGGAGGGGCCACGGTTCATAGCCCGGGGCGGTATCCGCCCCTGGGACCGAAGCGGGCCGGCACCGAAGGCTTTGCAGTAGGTCGGACATTCCTCTCCGACCAGGACGGACAAGAATGTCCGTCCCACGGTGCAATTGACCCCGCGGGCCCCGGTCCGGATCAAATAACGGGAACTCATTCCACACCTATTCCCGCGTCCGCGGCGCCGGCGGCCCGCGCGGCGGCGAACTCCGAGGAAGACATCGACGAACGCGAGCCCGTCGCCGTGCCCCAGCCCAGCGCCAAGGCGCTGGCCTATTATCAGAGCGGCATGTGGCTCTGGGGCCTCAACCTGGTCTGGGCCTTCGCCGTCTACGGATTGCTCGCCTTCAGCGGTTTCTCCGCGCGATTACGCGGCCTGGCCCAGCGGCTCGGGCGGTTGTGGTTCTTCACGGTCGGGCTCTACGTCGTCCTCTTCCTGGCGATCGTCTTCCTCATCGATCTGCCGCTTGACTACTACGAGGGCTTCGTCCGCCAGCATGCCTACGGGATGTCCAACCAGACGCTGGGCAAGTGGCTGGGAGATTCGCTGAAGGGCTTGGGCGTGGAGATGGCCGCCGGGTTCCTTTTCGCCTGGGTTCCGTTTCTGCTCCTGGCGAAAGCCCCGCGACGTTGGTGGCTCTACACGGCAATCCTCTCGCTTCCGTTCCTGCTGTTCACGGTGCTCGTCAAGCCGATCTGGATCGATCCGCTGTTCAACGATTTCGGCCCCTTGAAAAACAAGGCGCTGGAGCAGTCGATTTTGGCGGAGGCCAGCCGGGCCGGCATCGAGGGGAGCCGGGTCTTCGAGGTCAACATGCGGGTCGACACCAACGCCGTCAACGCCTACGTGACGGGACTGTTCGGCACCAAGCGCATCGTCCTCTGGGACACCTTGATCGATCGGCTCAACGAGAAGGAACTCCTCTTCGTGATGGCCCACGAGATGGGCCATTACGTGCTGGGACACGTGATGCGCTCGATCCTGCTCTCCGTCTTCCTGACGCTCGCGGGGCTCTACTTCGTGCACCGCGCCGGGCGCTGGCTCATTGACCGCTTCCCGCATCGTCTCGGCTTTGCAAGCCTGGCCGACGTCGCCGCCATGCCGCTCATTCTCCTGCTGCTTCAGGTCTCCAGCCTGGTCCTCGAACCGGTCGCCATGTTCTACAGCCGCAACCAGGAGCACGCGGCCGATCGCTTCGCGCTCGACCTGACCCGGACCAATCACTCGGGCGCCACGGCGTTTGTAAAGCTGCAAGAAGAAAACCTGGGAAACCCGCGCCCCGGCATCATCTACACGATCTTCCGCGCGTCGCACCCGAGCATCGGCGAGCGGATCGATTTCTGCAATGAATATCGGCCCGGTCAGGGTAGCAAAGCCGAGAAGTAGCGCTGCGGCTCGGTCTGAAACGGAGAGAGCGAGGACAAAGGGCGGATACGAGCTATTCTTCAGGAACTCCCCTCGCGTCCGCCGGCGGCGATTGCCGGCCGATCGGGTGCTCTTGCAGCCAGTGGCCTAAAAGCGCTCCCAGGAAACTGAAGAAAATGACGCCAAGCGAATTGCAGCAGTTCACATAAGACGAACTTCGCTCCCAGGCTGCTTGGGTCCTCGCGTCCTGGGACGACCAAGGCTGGAATCCCTGCCAGACGTCCGGATTGGCCACGCGGGCGATCTCCCGCAGCGCGTGGACAGGCAACGTATCGGGCGTTTGGTACATCCCAGTCGGACCAGGCGGTATCCGTCCAAGGTTGAAGCTGACGTTCAGAAAAAAGAACCCGAAAAGGGCAAAGCCGATCCAGGGCAGGCGCGCGCTCCCCTTGCACGAGATCGCGGCGAGCACTGCCCCGAGCGGCAGAACGACGGCCAACGTGAAGAAGGCGCTCGCCCAGGCGTACGACGGGCTGTGAAGAGCGGCAAGGCCGATCGCAACCACGACAACGAGCGCCATCAGGCGCCGAATGGTCCAGCGGTAGCGTATGATTCGTCCCCCCTCAAGTTTCTTTGCGAGCCGGGCGGGCCAGGTGCAATGGCGCTTCTCCGGCTCCGGCCCGCCTCTCCACGTGGCATTCTAGCAAATTATCAAGGTGGTTGGCCCGACTTTTCCGGCACCGGCTCGTCGTCCTGGTCAATGACCAGGTTTTTCTACGTTGACTGTCGTATGGGCAGCCCCGGCAGTTCCCCAGTCGCGGCCGTTGCCGGTCGCCGAGCCTTTGGCGAAAACGTCCTGCGCGAGGCCCGTCGGTGCATCAGGGGGAACGTAGACTGCCACGTTAAAGTAGTAGGTGTTCGCAGCACCCGGGACCTGCCATACTCCCCCCGTCCCAACGTAGCCATCGACCGTGGCCTGCACCCCAACCGGCGCCGGGGCGCCATTCGACACCGTGATCGATCCGGACACCGACACCATGGACCCCGTGGTGACGAGGGCACCCTGTATGGGCCAGGTGAGCGACATCTGGTAGTTGGACTGAGCCAGGGCGGGCGTGGCCTGACACGCCGCCATCAAAAAGACGACCGCGGGCAAGATGAACAATTGCTTCGCTCTCATCGCATTCTCCTCCTGTGATGGTCAAAGCTTCGGCGTACCGGTGCCGCGCCACGCGGGCCGGTGTTGGCCTCGGTGCGTACCTTCCACGGTCTCGCCGTCACATCGGGCGAGGCGTTCTTCCACTCGAGCCGCCGGCGAGGCGGCTACAAGGCTTACCGATGACCTGCTCAGTACGAATCGGAGGCGAGCGCCTCCTGGCCGGCGCGCGTGCTCAAGGCTCGCCAGACCGGCAAGGAAACGCGATCGCTGAGGAATCGGACGTGGGCATCGGCAAAGAGGACGTTGGCGCCGCCAGCGTGGCGGCTGCCCGCGGTCCATGCACCATAATTGATCATGGAACCATTCAAACAGCTATGTCCATTGATCGTGAGGTCGTGATTCAGGAGCGTTTCCTCGAACCCTCCGAAGAGCCAGCGGCACGATTTCAGCCGGCCGGGGGCGAGATCCGTCGAGTCCGGTGGCAGATCTCGGCAGGTCGCGACGAACTCATCGAATTCGCTCAAGTCGATGAGGCTGGGAGTTTGAAACACCGTTCCCGTTGGCTCGATCGTCCAGTAGTTTCCCAGGACCCACTCGGACATCGCCACGGTGTTGCTCAGGCCGTCCGGAACCGCCTGGGACCCGATCGCCGTCCTGCCCTGCGGAGTGGCCGCGTCGGCGAACAGCCCCAGGCCCAGGAGGCCGCCATCAGACGTCTCGCCGTAGCCGCCGTTCCCGGCATAGTTTGTCTGTCCGATTGTCGCTCCATTTTGCGAATCTGCCGGACAGAGGAAGACCGCGAGCTTGGTGTCGTGCACCGTCATGTGCGGCCCGTAGGGATCGGTCGGCAGGATCGTATGAACGCTCAGATTGAAATTGATGGAATCGTAGAGGCCCCTCTGTTCCAGGTACGGGAGGATCATGGCGTGCGGGGAGTATATCTGGCCGGTGCTGGCCTGCGGAAAAACATTATGGCTGGCCAGGTACGCGCTCAGGGCGGTGCCGATCTGACGGAGGTTGTTCTGGCATGCGCTGCGCCATGCGGCAGCCCGAGCCGCCTGGATGGCGGGCAAGAGGATGCCGATGAGCAGGCCGATGATCCCGACCGCGACCAGCAGCTCGATCAGGGTAAAACCGGGCGGCCGGAAACGGCTCGGCAGATGGTTTCGCGCTCTTGTCATCGTTTCTTCACCCCCAGAGGTTTCTTCACCTCCACGGACGCCGCGGTCACGGTGGTATGGAAGGGCTCGGGCGGAGGTCCCTCCGCCTGCCCCTCGGGCTGGGGCCGGATCGCCAGCGTCGTCGCGTCGAGGATCAGCCGGTATTTCCCGGCCCAGTGAGGGGACCTCAGCAACGAGCGATACGTGTAGGTCTCTCCCTCCTTCTTCTGCGGCTCGAGTACGTAGCTTCCAGCGTAGGCCCCCTTGGCATCGCGGAAGAGCGCCATCATGAACGTCGGCACGGAGCCTCCGGCAGCGACCGTGACGCGCACCGAGCACTCCACCTTGTCACCGGCCTTCACCGTGATCGGGTTCGGGCCGGTGGGCGAGAGCACCTCGATCGTTGGTGGGGCGGGCTTTCCTTCGCCGACGTAGGCGCCGGGCGTGAACGGCGGAGGGGGTTTGCTCTTTCGGCCCGATCCACGGCCGGCAAAAGACATCGCCGCGGCAATGGCCATTCCCCCGACGAGGAAACCAAGGAGAATTCTCCTCCAGGATCCGCGCCCGGAGCCGGCGGCGCCCCCCGGCTCCTTGCTTGCTGGGACCGCGTCGTCGTTCCCAACGACCATCCGGTCCACGCGCTCGTCGCACGTCCCTCTGCGCTTCCTGAGTTCCATGGTGTATCTCAATCCCGAGATTCCGCAGTCGCCGCTGGTTCACCCCTGGCAGGCATGCCAACGGCATTGCTCGGTCCCTCTACAGGTATATCCGCAAATCCTGACCAAACGAGGCGCAATCCGCGCATGATTCAACAATTTTTCCACGCTCATACCGCAGGCGTGTTGCCGCGAATCAACATCGATCAACCCACTCGTTCCACAATTC
>JBMFUH010000588.1:0-4842 GCA_049966735.1 Isosphaeraceae bacterium | reverse complement strand
CCCGGGCTCGGAGGAGCATGATTCGATTGAACGATACGACTTGGAGGTCGCTCCCCGGGTGCGCAACCTGCCCGCGTATCTGTTCGGCCGGATCAACGAGCTGAAGTATCGCAAGCGACGGGACGGGATCGACGTGATCGACCTCGGCATGGGAAATCCCACCGATCCTCCCGAGGAGTGGGTCATCGACAAGCTCTGCGAGGCCGCGCGGGACGCCCGCAACCATCGCTACAGCGTCGCCAACGGAGTTTACAACCTGAGGCGCGAGGTCGCCGTGCGCTACGAAAAGCGGTTCGGCGTCAATCTCGATCCCGACACCGAGGTCGTGGCGACCATCGGCTCCAAGGAGGGCTTCAGCCACATGTGCCTGGCGCTCCTGGGGCCCGGCGACACGGCACTCGTTCCCGCCCCCAGCTTCCCCATCCACATTCACGCCATCGCCCTGGCCTCGGCCAACGTCATCTCGCTGGACGTCCGCGATTCAAACTCCTTTTTGGCCAACGTCGGCCGGGTCTGCGAGAGCCTCTTCCCCCGGCCCAAGATTCTGGTCCTCAACTACCCGCACAATCCCACGGCCACCATCGTCGATCAGGCCTTCTTCGAGGAAATCGTCGCGCTGGCCAAGAAATACCACTTCTTCGTGATCCACGACTTCGCTTACGGCGACATCGGCTTCGATGGCTATCAGCCGGCGAGTTTCCTCTCGGTGAAGGGGGCGAAGAAGGTCGGCTGCGAGTTCACCACGATGTCCAAGGGCTACAACATGGCCGGCTGGCGGGTTGGCTTCGCCGCCGGCAATCGCGACATGCTGGGCGCCCTCAAGGCGATCAAGGGCTATTACGACTACGGCATTTTCCAGGCGGTCCAGGTGGCTTCCATCGTCGCGCTCCGGCACGGCGAGGAAGGCCGGCGCGCCCAGGTGGTCGAATACCAGGAGCGGCGCGACGTCCTGATCCGCGGCTTGCGTCGACTTGGTTGCCAGCCCGACGTTCCCCGGGCTGGAATGTTCGTCTGGACACCCATGCCCGATCCCTGGAAATCTCAGATGGGTTCGATCGACTTTGCCATGAAGCTGCTCGAGGAGGCAAACGTGGTGGTCAGTCCGGGCCGCGGCTTTGGCGAGACCGGAGAGGGGTTCCTCCGCCTGGCGCTGGTGGAGAACTCTCACCGTCTACGCCAGGCCGTCCGCCAGATTGGCCGCTGCCTGAAGGCCGAGCAAGTCATCCACTGACCCGCTCCCCCCGCGGCAATCGGCTTTGATCTAGTCCGCGCCTTGCAATTCTCAACCTGGTGGTTCGCGCCAGTTCTGGTCCTTCAGGCAAGACGCGGGAGGAACATCATGATCGACCGCGCATACCGCGAACGCCCGCTCATCCGCGACGCCCGCGAGGCGCCTTATTTGCTCCCCACGCAGGAGCACTGCGAGGCACTTTCGGTCCAGGATATCGCCTTGAGCAGTCCGGAATGTGGCGAGACGCTCGTCTGCCAACTGGTGCAAGCCCCCGTACGACGGCCTGCCCGACGACGATAGGGGGATTCAGGCTGTGCTTTCTTGACCGCAAGGCGTTGCGGCGGAGGAACGATTCGCGTTCCCCGCCGCCCGAACCGAATGTTCAGACGTTATGGGAGTGGCCGGTGGCCGGGGAGGGATTCTCGTGGTGGACTGAGGCGCTCTGGTAGTTGGGGCCCTTGCCCACCGCCAGGGGTTCGATTCGTCCGAAGATCATCCGTCCCGCGCTCGTCTGAAGCACGCTGGTCACGGTGAGCCGCACCGATTCCCCGAGGTGGTAAGAGCCTTGCTCGGCAACAACCATGGTGCCGTCGTCAAGGTAGCCGACCCCTTGTCCCTGCTCTTCTCCCTTCTTGATCAACTTGACCTGGAGGTTCTCGCCGGGCAGGACGATCGGCTTCATGGCATTGGCCAGGTCGTTGAGGTTGATCACGTCGACGCCCTGGAGCTTGGCGATCTTGTTCAGGTTGTAGTCGTTGGTCACCACCTTGCCGCCGAGATGCTTGGCGAGGATCACCAACCGCTGATCGACCTCGCGGATGCCGGCCAGCTCGGGAATCTCGCCGTCGTGAATGCGGACCTCAATTCCCTGCGATTTCTGCAAGCGGTTGAGGATGTCCAGCCCCCGCCGGCCGCGATTGCGCCGGAGCTTGTCGGAACTGTCGGCGATGTTTTGCAGTTCCTGGAGCACGAACCGCGGCACGACCATCGGCTGGTCGATCACGCGCGTCTCGGCGACGTCGGCGATTCGCCCGTCAATCACAACCGAGGTGTCCAAAACGAGCGGGCGCGCCCCTTTCACCTCGCGGGAGAACTCGACGTAGGGAATGATGAACCGGAAATCGTCCTTGGTTTGCAGGAGCGTCGAGACGCAGATGAAGACCAAGAGGATCATGAATAGGCTGGAGATGGCCTGATGCACCTTGGGATGAAGGTAGAGCATCATGGCCGGCTGGATCGCCGAGTTGATCAGGTCGCTCAGGAAGATGCCCACGATCACCCCGAAATACAGCGCGGAGATCGTCTGGATTCGTTTTCTCGGGGTGAAAAGATCGCCGGCAACCATCGCGATGGCACCAATCATGATGGCAATGAACACAAGATAAGGATTGGCGAGTTCGTTCTCACCAGTAATCCTGGCCAGCTTGACCCCCAGGCCGGCAACGACCAGGACGAATATGGCCCGAATCAGTATGAGGAGCATGGTTGATGTACCTTTCGGTCGATCGCCACTCTGGGGATTTTGGAATGCATTCAATTGGGGGATCCTGCTTGGGAATCTCGGTATCAATCACGGCTCCAAATGAGTCTCGTGGGGCGATCCAATTTCTGCGACAAGCCGGTCATAAAACTCGAGCAAGCTTTCCACGATAACCTTGGTTTGCCCCAGTACGGGCATGAAATTCGTGTCTCCGTCCCACCTCGGCACGATGTGCCAGTGCAGATGACCCGGCAGCCCGGCGCCTGCCGCCCTACCCAGATTGAGGCCCACGTTGTACCCATGGGGCCGCATCATCCGGTCGAGGATCTCGATCAGCCAGCGAATCGTCTCCACCGGCTCCTGAAGATCCGGCCCGGTCAGCTCGTGCAAGGAGGCCCGATGAACCCGCGGCGCGACGAGGAGATGACCGTTGTTGTAGGGAAAACGATTCAAAACCACCACCGAATGCGCTCCCCGCCAGGCCACCAGGTTGGCTCGATCGTTATCCTCCTCAAGACCCCGACACAGGAAGCATGCCGAGTCAACGCCTGGATCCTTGACGGCTTCCTTGATATACTGCATTCTCCACGGCGCCCAGATTCGCTCGTCCATGGACTCAACTCCACCTCCTCCCTGGAGGGCCGCCTGGAGATGCGGAATATCCACCACGCATGATTGCTCACCTTCGTGGATCTACCAAGCGTCACGGCCGGTTCTTCAATTTAATGATTCTTCAGCATAACAGGCATCAGACCGCGAGTCGCGTGTCTTATCTTGGTTTTTCTGGCATGATAGCAATGCTTCACTGATCATGACATTGTTATTAAATATTCATCATGGCTAGTTTTCGTGTTTCTTGGGCGTGTTGGCTTTGAGTACGCGTCAAAGCAGGCAGCGATCCCAGAACGGGTAGTAGCGAGCCCAGGCACGGCCGACGATCTGGTCGCGGCCCACAATGGCAAGGGCAGTCTGGGGTTGGGTCTTGAGGCTGGCGGGGCCCAGTTCCCGGTCAATCAGCACATGATCTCGAGGAACCTGAAACCGCAAACGTGCCGGGTAATACGGCAGTGAACCTGGGTGCACGAGCTGGAGGTCCTCGCCGTCAACGCGCCACCGGCGGCCGGTCCATTCCACTTCCTGCCCCGCCACGGCGATCACCTGGCCGGCGAGCCCATGAGCTTGCGAGCGGTCACGCATCCAGATCCACTCTCCTCGCGCTGGTTCGTTTGCCTGATACGCGCGGCGGTTGATCAAGTAGCTGGTACCCGGCGCATCGGCGGAGCTGGCCGGGAACGCATAGAGCCAGAGGAACCTCACGGTCGGAACATAAACCGTCAGGCCGATGCTCAGACTGATTGCCGCCAGGGCAACGCCCATATGAAAGGCCGGAAACGACCGTTGGCGGATCACGTCCACGATCGCGGCAGATTGAGTCAGGAAGGCAAATCCCAGGAAAACCCAGCCCAGCACGTTTCCCCAGCACAGGACCAGCGCGGCCAGGGACGCTCCGAATGAGACCAGAAAGACCATGCCCCGGTCCCGCTGATTCCAGCTCCATTGAACCAGACCCGGAACGAGTACGCTGATGCCGGGGCTCGGAGCTGGCGGAAGGGCAGGACAAGGAGACTCCCGCCGAGGCTGGTTGCGGCAATCTTCGCTTGGCCCCATCCGTCTCTCCTTGGTTGCATCACGCTAGGCGGGAGGAACCGGCCGCGGGCATGACTTCGATCTCAGGTCGCTCCTTCGAGCCAGGCTTCACAACCCTAGATGAGATCCAGAGGAATGGCAGGATCGAGGAGGGGTTCGCTCGCACACATACTCTATTCTATAGAAGCGTGAAAAGGCCCCGCAAGGTAACCTGGAAATGCCCTCGAAGCTGCCAAACTCGTTTCAGACCATTCGATCAAGGCACACCCGGCACGGGGCTGGCAAGAGCAGCGATACGCATGCAGGCATATCAACTCCCTGACAATTACGCCCGGAATGTCGATCGGTGACACGGGCAGTTGGGCGGGAAAGGGAAGAGTTGGATTGCCGCGGGAAGTGTTCCCCCCAAGCGGCCAATCCGAAAAACGGGCTGGGTGTAAGACGCGGTTCGTTTTTTGGAGGCCTTACGCCACTTTCCCAGGTT
>JBMFUH010000587.1:0-4856 GCA_049966735.1 Isosphaeraceae bacterium | reverse complement strand
CGAGCCGGCGATGGCCACCGGCGCTCCGCCGCCACCTGTCCCTTCCAGGAAGGCCCCGAAGCAAAAGGCAATGAGGATAAGCTGAAGCCGCTTATCCGAAGAGAGCGAGGCGATCGATTCTTTCATGACCTTGAACTGGCCCGTCTCGACGGCGACTTCATAAAGGAAGATCGACGCGATGATGATCCAGGCAATGCGGAAGAAGCCGAACTGGATGCCCAGGGTGCAGGCCGCGCCGATCAGAATTCCCGGCATCCCGAAAACGATCCGGGCCAGGACGACGGCCATCATCATCCCGGCCAGCGCCGCGACCCAGACCCGGGCCCGGAGCGACAGGAGCACGAAAAAGAGCGTCAGCACCGGCAGCGCCGCGACGAGCGTCGACAGGGGCCAGAAATGCAACGGGTCGTAGGTTTGAGTATAGAGCATTGGAGTTCGTGGCGAGTGGCGAGTGATTAGTGGTCAGTTGATGGCGGTCAGTTGTCCGAAGACGTTGGACATGGGGTTACTGATTTCGCAACCTTACTGACCACTCGCCACTCGCCACCCGCCACTTGCGAGCCGAAGGCGAGCGCGGCCACTTCCCCTCACGGCCGGATCACCGTTCCATCTCGTCCGCGCGTCTTCCCCCAGCTCTGGTCGAACGTGGGGCTTTCGGGAAGCGGAAACCTGGCGGCCAGTTTCTCGTCGATGTCGATTCCCAGGCCGGGCGCCTCGTTGGCGTAGAGGTAGCCGTCGCGCGTTTCGGGGCAGCCGGGGAAGACCTCGCGCGTCCGATTGGGGAAGACGCCGCTTTCATGGATGCCGAAGTTGTAACTCGCCAGCTCCAGCGCCAACCCGGCCGCGTGGCCCACGGGCGAGACGTCTCCCGGCCCGTGCCAGGCCGTCTTGACGCCGAAGAATTCGGCGAGCGCCGCGACCTTTCGCGCTATGCTCAGTCCACCGATCTGTGAAATATGAATGCGGATATAATCGATCAGGCGATTGGCGATCAGGGGAACGTACTCATGCCGCGTGTTGAACAGTTCTCCCATGGCGATCGGCGTGGCGCACTGCTGGCGCAGGAGCCGGAAATGGTCGTTCTCCTCGGGCGGCAGCGGGTCCTCGACGAAGAAGGGGCGATACTCTTCGAGGTCCTTGCACAGCTTGATCGCCTGGCTGGGAGAGACGCGTTCGTGGACGTCGTGCAGCAGCTCGACATCGTCGCCCAGCGTCTTGCGCAAATGGTCGAAGAGCTTGGGAACTTCCCGGACGTAACGGGCAGGTTCCCAGACCGCGTGCCTGCTGCCCGGAACCATCGCGCCGGTCGCGGGCACGTCCTCGCGCTGGTCTCGAGAGCCGTAGGTCGCCAAGCCGGGAATGCCTATCTGGACTCGTACATATTTGTAGCCCTTCTCCATGGCCGCCCGCGCTCGGTCCTCGACCTCGCGGACATCTCGGCCGCTGGTGTGGGCGTAGAGGGCCGCGCCGAAGCGGCACCTGCCTCCCAGAAGCTGGTAGACCGGCATGCCGGCCCGCTTTCCCTTGATGTCCCACAGGGCCATGTCCACTCCGCTCATCGCGTTGAAGAGAACAGGGCCGTTGCGCCAGTATGAGCTGACGTAGGACGATTGCCAGATGTCCTCGATCTGGTCGGCATCGCGCCCCACCAGAAACGGCTTGAGATACTTGTCCACCGCTGTCTGCACCGCGAGCGCGCGCTGGATGAACGTGGCGCAGCCCAGCCCATACAGGCCCGGTTCACTGGTCAGCACCTTGACGATCACCAGGCGAATGCGATCGGGGGCCGTGAGGATGGTGCGAACGTCGGTGATCTTGAGCGGAGGGAGTCCGGCGACTTTCGACGGCTTGTCCCCCTGATTCGCGATTGCCCGGCCGGAGACTAGCCCGGAACATCCCAGGGCCCCCACGCCCGGCAACAGTCGCAACAGATCTCGTCGGTCCATGGATCAGCTCCTGGGAATGCAACAAGATGAGGAAGGATGAGAATCAGATGGCAAATGGCAGATGCCAGATGGCCAATTCCAAATTCCAGATGGCAAATGGCAGATGCCAGATGGCCAATTCCAAATTCCAGATGGCAGATGGCAAATGCCAGATGCCAAATGGCAAATGGTAAATGCCAGATGCCAAATGGCCGAGGGCGAGCGGCGGGGAACAGGGGAACATCGTTCACGGTCCAAGGATCTCGCTGCCCGCTAACAACTAGCAACTGGCAACTAGCAATTGGCAACTGCTCACCGCGGCCGTGTTCGAGCCGCGATGAAGGAGGCTTGCACCAGCCGGTTGGTCTTGTCGAGCCCTTGACCGGGCATCAGGCAGGTTCGAACGCCCGGGCCTCGCGAATAGTATTGACGATAGATCGCGTTCATGGGCTGATAATCGTTCATGTCCTTCAGGTAAACGTGTCCCGAGACGATGTCCTCGAGCTTGAGCCCGGCGGCGTCGAGGATCGCCGTATGGTTCCTGGCCATCTGGTGCACCTGGTCCGCGAGTTTCTCCGGAATGGCGCGGTCGGTAAGGGAAATCCCGGGAATCCCGGACAGGTAAAGGGTATTGCCGGCCCAGACGGCCGGGCTTGCCGCGACAGAGCCCACGATCGAACCGTACTTGATGCTCGCCGGCCGGACAACCTCGCGGGAGGCCAGGTCTGTGGTGGCGATGCAGGTCACCTCGACGTGCGAACCACCAGGAATCCAGTCGACGAAGACGGTGGCGCACGCGGGTTCGTTGCCATCCTCGAAGAACTCGTTGTAAACCCGGTTGGCCACCTCGAGGTTCTCGTATCGATCCAGGAAAACGTGACTCATGACCACGTGGCGGAAATCCAGCCCGGCCTGCTTGAGAGTGGCCTCGACGTTCTTCATCGCCTGACGGACTTGCTCCTCGAAGGTTGCCGGGTGGCCGCCGCCGGCAAGCTGATCTCCCTTGCCTGAGAGATAGAGCGTGTCACCTGCCAGAATTCCCGGACTGAAGGGGATACCTGCCGGTGGCGTGCCGACCACCTTCCGCTCGGCGAGGTCCGCGTACGCGATGCAGGTGATCTCCAGGCGTGATTCCCCCGGCACCTGTGTAACGCCCAGCGTCGTTCGCGCCGGTGGAGCGTCCGGGAAGAATTCCCCATAATACTTGTTCAATTCAGCATACCTATCAGGGTCTTCCAGGTAGACGAAGGACTTCACCACATGCTTCATGTCCAGCCCGACCGTCTTGAGGGTCTTGCGGATTTCTCCCAGGCAGTTCCTGACCTTGTCCGGGAATTCCGCACCCGGCCGGTAGTCACCCTTGCCGGCGACGTAAAGCGTCTTGCCCACCATCACGCCGGACGCGAACAGGCCGGTCGGCCGCTTGCCGTCGGTGGTGGCGAATTTCTTGGTGGGCAGCTCGCTCTGCCCTGACGTGGGGGAAGCAAGACCAAGGACCGCGCCGAATAGCGCGAGGACGGCGAGACCGGATCGTGTCATGGAACCCACCCTCTTCCACTCCAGAGTTGCTGATCGGACACCGATTTGAGCCGAGTCTAGCAGAGACAGTGGGCAGTGGGCAGAGGGCAGTGCCTCGAATGCGGGTGTCGGAATTCGGAATGCGGAATGAATTCAATTCCGAATTCCGCATTCCCCATTCCGCAATTCACTCGCCACTGGCCGTCCGCGCGGGTGAGGATCAGGAACCCACGACGTCCCATACCCTGACGATGGAGTCTTCGTCGGCGGTTGCCAGCGTGCGGCCGTCGGGTGAGAAACAGAGCGAGGAGACCTGGGTCGAATGCCCGTGAAAGATCGATTTCGTCTGGTAACTATAGGCGTTCCAGAGAATGACCGTGCCATCAATCTCGCCGAAAGCGATCAGTCCGCCATCGGGAGAGAATGCAACGGATTTGAGACAATGAGACGCTCCGTGCAGCGTGGCGCGCCGACCTCCCGTGGCAACATCCCAGATCGTCAGATCGCATCTGTTGTATTGCACGGAGGCCAGCGCCTTCGCATCGGGAGAGAACGCGATCCTGGAAATCGAGGCCAGGACGACACCGTTCGCGAGATAGCCCGAGTTTGTTCGCATGAGCGTCTTGATCGATCCGCTAGCCGTGTCCCAGAGGACCAGCGCGCCATCGGATCGGCCTGTGGCCAGGAGTTTGCCATCCGGGGAAAACTTCACACAGGTGATCCGGGCTGGCGACGAGCGGACGTGGAACAGCCTCCGCCCCCGTGGCACATCCCACATCTCGATGTCTCCATCATCATATATCACGGCAAGCATTTTTCCGTCACGGGAAAGGGCGAGAGAATTCAGCATGCTGGGCAGAGGAGGCAAATCCAGGAGGTGCTCGTTGGAGACGGGGTCCTCGACGATGACGCGAGAGTCGTGGGTGCCCACGGCCAGAACCTTGCCGTCGGCCGCGAATGTCGGCCAGTAGGTGAATTCCTGAGATTCCGGAAAAAGCGGCTCATCTTGATCGCTGGTCAGATCCCAGATGCCACGTCCTCCGTCTCTGCCGACAACGCTCAGTTGGGTGCCGTTCGGGGCGAATGAGATGGCCTCGATCGTACCGGAGTACCCTTCCGGCGGAGACCACTCCAGCCTTCTCTGCCGCCGGTCCGGCTCGTCTCCCACCAGAACCAGGGCGACGATCAAGGAGCCGAACAAAACGGTAAACCCTCCAGGAAGACGCCATTGCAGAACGTTCCGTCTCATCACACACCCCCTCGTATGGCGCGACCTACACCTGGTTGGACCGACAAAACAACACTCGCTTGGGCGCGAGGGATTAACGGGGAGGAGTGTTGGGGAAAAGGTGGGGCTCCTCCTAGAGCGGTTTTCGGGTCGATCGCTCACCGCAGGGGCCGCTGTGCGGACCG
>JBMFUH010000586.1:0-4869 GCA_049966735.1 Isosphaeraceae bacterium | reverse complement strand
ATCCGCGCGACGGCAGGCGCGCGGCCGCGGATTTCACCCCAAACATAGGCTAGCCGAACACCACAGGCGTTTCGACGTATCCCAAGGTTTGCAGCGGACCCAGGGTGGCTGGGGCTGACCGCAGGGAAGCCCCGGCGCCAAGGCCCGTGCATCCGGGGTGTCGCCTCCGGCTCCGCCCCAGCCACCCGGCTTTGGCGGCTTTGCTGTGGGGGCGTTGGTCGAGAAGTCTCCAAACCCCGGCCTCATGCTTAGTCTTCTACCATGGCTGCTCCCCGGTTCTTGTCAAGTTCCCGGGTTTTTCCCTCAATCCGCCGTGAGGCGATACTGGAACACGCCCGGCTCGAACGTCAGCGAGAGCACGTCGCCGGCCGCGCGAAGGGGTTCACGCTTGATCGTCCGGCCGTCCTCGGAGACCGCTTCCATGAATGACGGCGATATCCTGCTGCCCGGCAAAGCGGAGAGATGAAGGCGGACCTTGAGCCGGCGTCCGTGGGTGTCGGGCAACGGAGTGACGGTGATCGCTCGGCCCTCCGCCGCGACCCGGACTCCGCCTGACGTCGCCACCGTGCCGAAGTCGACGGCCTTGCCGGTACTGTTCGCCCGCGTGGGACGCGCGGGCTTGGGCCTGGGCTGCGGCGTCCAGGAGAGCAAGCCACCCGGCTTCACCGAGACCTTGCCGAGCTGGATCCTCGCCTCCCTGTCGCCGGGACCGGTCAGCTCCAGCCGCGGACCGTGCTTGGGGTTGTAAAGACCAGCTCTGAGTTCAAATGATTCGCCAGGCTTCACGCTCTCGGGAACGGTTGCCCGGACGACGGTGCGAATGGTGCCCTGACGCGACACCCCGAGGGGCTCGGAGCCACCCTGGAAGGCGATGGCACCATCGCCATCGCAAAAGTGATAGAACGGCACGTAGCCGGGAGGAATGGGATCCTCCGCATGCCATGTGACGGCCACGGCAAGCTCGCGACCGCCCGTCGCGCGGAAGGCCGTGGCAGCCGGCGTGATGCGCGCCCGGCCGTCGGCATTGCCCCGCGCGTTGACGTAGACTAGCCGGGGCGAGCGGGACGATTCGACGATCAACCCGTTTCTCAACTCCACGGCCGCCTCGACCGTACCCTCTTCCGTATGGGCGAGGGCGAGGAAGCCGTATTGCGGTAGGATGCGACCCCCGCCCACGGTCCAGTCTGTCGAGCCGCGGTTGACCCAGACCTCTCCGCCGCCTGACCAGCGGACGTGCTGCCGGTGCAGGTCGCCTCCCACATATTCGACCGACTCGATGCGCCGGAGGGCCAGGGCGCGCATTAGGTCATTCAATAGCCAGTGCTGGCGCACGACGTCCTGCCCGAAGGCGTGGGACACCATCGCGGGGTGGCCGGTCAGGACCTCGGTGGCCATGTAGTCGTCGCTGTAGATGCCGTGCTCGCGAGGATCAAGGCCTCCTTCATAGCGCCCAGGGTAGCCGGCGCCATGGAGAACGAACCGGTCGTGGTGGGCCGTATCGTACCAGGGGGTGCGCTCGGCATCGGCACACTTCCAGTTCCAGACGGTCCAGCCGCCCGGACGTCCGGGAATCGGCTGGCCAACGCGGAGGTGGTTGGTCTGAGCGCCGTCGAGCCAGCCGATGAGCTGGTCGTGACCGCTCTCGGAAATCTGCGGCGCGTGGTCGCCCAGGGTTTGGCGGATCCAGGCGAACAGCTCGCCCCAGGTCGTGCGCGTGGCGACCCGATCGCCAAACGTACCGTCGGCCCGCCAGTAATCGTACGGGCCGGCGCTCGACCAGACGTCGATGAAGTAGGCTGTCGGCGCCAGGTTGGCCTTGATCAAGCCGAGGTTGCGCTTCAGGTAGCGTTCGGCCCGGTCGGCGCGATAGCGGTACGACTGAGCGTCGCGACCCTCGTTAAACCAGGCCTTCACGGGCCGGCCGGCGGCGTCAAAGGCGATGTTCTTCTCGTACGAGAACTCGTCGGCGTCGGGGTAGAAATCGATGTAATTGTCGTGCAATGCGAAACGGGTCCCCGCGCTCTTGCAGGTCGCGATGAGCGCCTTCAGCTCGGCCTCGGTTCCGGGCCGCGGGCTGGGGGGGTAGATGTCCGGAAGCCGGTAGTCGTAGCCCCAGCGCTGCCAGTCGTGGTAGACGACCATGGAGTTGCCCAGGCCATAGCGGAACGCCCGCTTCAGGCCCGCGTCGTTGTCGGCGTAACGGCCGCCCCAGAGGTCGAACACAAACCGGCCGGCGGCCGTGGTCACGCCCCCCGCCGCCTTGAGTCTGTTCACGTCATGCCAGAGCCGCGCGGCGTCGAACGCGCCTGCGGCCGGGATGAGCGTGATGGTCTGGGCATGCGGAGCATGGATCGAGTAATGCCGCGCCGCCGGGGCCACCTGGAAATGATCCGGCGGCACGTTCACCCCTTGCACCAGCGAGAGCCCGCCGTCGAAATCGAGTCCGATGAACGACGTGGAAAGCTGATGACCGTCGAAGTTCAAGACGAACGGGGCGGGGTCGCGGACCACGTTGCCAAACCCCGCGTAGACCTGCCGGGCCTTGCGGCTGAACGAACCCAGCGCGACGTCTTCCAGATAGGCCACGCGCCACGGTCGCGGCGCGGGCTCGTTCTCCAGACGGAACTTCGCCCGGACAACGCCTTCAGTCAGCTCCAGCGTGCCGACCAGGTCAAAGGTCCCATCCGGCCCCTTGAAATGATGCCGCACGTTGTAGGTTCCCGCGGCCTGCTTGACTTGCGTGCTCACCAGCGCGAAGGGCGAGCGCGGGTCGTCGATCCGGGAACCAAGCACCCGGACCTGGAAGCCTCGGACGTGCAGGGTCGTGCCGCCGCGCTCGAAGCCGATCACGCTATCGAGCAGGCCGCGAGAGCCGGGCCAGAGGCGGACCGTGGTCGAAGCCTTGCCGCGGGTCGCCTTGCCCAGCACGATCGAGCCTGTCACGTCGCGCGGAGGAAATGGCGCCTCGGCGGGCGGATTGCCGGCCACGAGCGTGGGCTCCGACCAGTACGACTGATCCCAGCCGGTGTCGTTCTTCGGACCGGGATGCGATTCGAGCTGGATCCGGACGGCCTTGCCGGCGTACTTGCTCAGGTCGGCCTCGCCCGCCGTACCCCAGCGTTTGGCGGCGGAATGTCGTTCAAAGACGACCTCGCCGAGCTGACCGTCGGGTGCGTCGATCGGAGCCACGCGGACGCGGAAGGTGACGCCGTCGCCGTGTCCGTCGTCAGCGACCGCGTTTTGAAAGTGCAGCGTGAGCGGCCCTCCGGCAGGCAAGACCACCGGAAACTCCAGGACGGCAGTGCCGACCTTCCCGTCACGCCAGGGGGGGTGAATCGCCACGACTTCCCGGCGCTCGCCGCCCAGATCCTGCGAGCGAATGGCGATGGTGGCGCCGGTTTCCTCGTCGACCTCACGACCCCGCTCCAGTAACCTCGCGGAACGGCCAAAAACCTGGAAAAGCGCTTGATGTGCCGGCAGATACCAGAGCCCGAGGCGAGCGTCGGAGGCCATGACATAAGGCCCGCGCGCCGGCGCCGTCCTGACGCGAGAAGGTGCGCCGACGTGCGTCGGCACGATGAGAATCGGGTGCGCCGTGAGCGTGCGGCCGGCGTCGGTGAACCGGGCGTAGGCGTGGATCGGGTAGTGAGCATCCAGCGTGCTGGCGTCGGCCGTCACGGTGAACGCGACGCGGGCGGTTCCCTTCCCCGCGACCTCGAAGCGCACGGGCTTGTCGGGCTGGGCCGTCCAGTGGTCGATCACACCGAGCGTCACCGTGCCGGAGAGCGGCTGGTCGCCCCGGTTCTCCAGCACCACCGCGACCGGGATGGGAGTCCCGGTCCTGGTCACGGTCGTCGGCCCTTCGATCCGGGCCCGGAGCGGCCCGGCGCGGTCCACGGGCGGATCAAAGCCAAACACCGCGGAGGCGGACAAAACCAGGGCCAGCGCGTGTGCAAGTCGTCGGGTCGGTACGTGCCACATGGTCGGTCTCACGGGTGGGAGAAGTCGTTGGGAGGCTCCGCCCCCATCAGGAGGGTCGGGGAGACTGCGCTGTCTCAACTTTCAGGATAACTGTCGTGGGCCGAGCCGCAATAGGGCTGACCATCAGCTCCCCAAAGGCAATCTGCCACGAGACCCGCGATCGTATCGCTACGATTCAAGTATCTATTGATGATTACTCCGTGGACCTTCGGCGAATCACGATGATTGGCGCGGTGATGAACAGACGCGTGCTCGCTGATCAAGGGTAGAATAGACGCGGACAGACGCGTGCTCGCTGACGGGTATTCACACCCGGCTGTAATGGGCAGTCGGGCTCGAGAAAGTTGGGGGAGTCACTTGTTGGATTGGATCGAGGTCTGATGAGGCTCAAGGATCCTACAACGGCTGGAGTGTGGACGGGGATGGACCAAGCGAACCTCGGTGTCTGTCTGGCTGTCTTTCCAGTAAGGAGAGGCATCTTGATCGGCGGCATCGTGTTCACCTTTCTCAACACTTGCATGGGGGCTTTCATCATGGCTGGGGCCATGATCGTCCCTGTCAAACCCGGGGTGAATTCGGCCGTGCAACACGGACTTTTCCTCAGCGTGGGTGCATTTCTCATACTGGGGTCGGCTTATATGCTTTTCCAGATAGCGCGCCATTTCGGTCTACAGGTGACGCTGCATCAGGCTGGGCTGGCGGTTAGCCGGGGCGACAAGGTCTCTGTCTTCCCATGGGATGAGATCGAGACGGTCTGGCACAAACAAGCGGCGAACCTTCAATTCGAAGATTGGCTCGCTTCGACGCTCGAGGGATCGCAAAGCGTCTACACACTGGCTGCGACAAGCGGCGAGCGGGTCGTCCTCAACTCCCTTCTTCGTGACCATG
>JBMFUH010000585.1:0-4869 GCA_049966735.1 Isosphaeraceae bacterium | reverse complement strand
GAGATCATCCAGACCGAAACCGCCGAGCGGTGGCTTGTCTGAATACGACCGAGATTGACCTCCCGAGATTTCACCATGCCCCAAACGTCTGTCACCCGCCTCGGGCTCGCGCTTCTGGCGGTTCCCGTCTTCTTGACCGGTACGTTGCCGGTCCTGGCCTCCTCGCCCAGCCTGGGGGCCGTCCGGCCCGTGGGCGGCCAGCGCGGCACCGAGCTGGAAGTCGTCCTCTCGGGCGCCCGGCTGGGAGATGCCCAGGAGATCGTCTACTACCAGCCTGGAATCACGACGCTGTCGCTCACCAAGGTTGACGACAACAGCGTCAAGGCGAAGCTCAAGATCGCCGCCGACGCCCCCCTGGGCCTGCACGACATCCGCGTCCGCACGGCCACGGGCATCAGCGAGCTGCGGACCTTCAGCGTCGGCGCCCTCAAGGAAATCAAGGAAATCGAGCCGAACAACGACTTCAATGTCCCGCAGCCTGTGCCGCTCAATGTGACGGTCACCGGCGTGGCCGACAACGAGGATGTCGACTACTACGTTGTCGAAGCCAAGAAGGGCGAGCGAATTTCCGTCGAGGTCGAGGGGATGCGGCTGGGGATCACGATGTTCGACCCCGCCGTCGCCATCCTCAATGCCAGGCGGTTTGAGCTGGCTTCCAGCGACGACACCGCCTTGATCTGGCAAGACGGCTTCGCCTCGGTCCTGGCCCCGGAAGACGGCAAGTACATCATTCAGGTCCGCGAGAGCGCCTACGCCGGCAACGGCTCGTGCATCTACCGGCTGCACGTGGGCAACTTCCCCCGGTCGACCGGAGTCCTGCCGGCCGGCGGCAAGCTCGGTGAAAAGCTCGCGGTCAAGTGGATTGGCGACCCGGCCGGCGAGGCGTCGACCGAGGTCGTGTTGCCGGCCGTCACCGTCCCCGGCTTCGGCCTGACCCGGCACGACGCGCACGGGTTTTCTCCTTATCCCAACAGCTTCCGGCTCACCAAGCTGGGCAACGTGATCGAGCAAGAGCCCAACGACGATCCGGCTCATGCAACGCCCTTCACGGCCCCGATGGCGGTCAACGGCGTGATCGACAAGCCGGGAGACGTCGACCACTACGTCTTCGCCGGGAAGAAGGGGCAGACCTTCGACTTCCGGCTCTACGGCCGGCAGATTCGCTCGCCCATCGATTCGATCATGTACCTGGGCAAGAAAGGGGCTGGCGCGGCGGTCGGTAATGATGACGCCGTGGGGCCCGACAGCTTCTTCCGCTTCACCTGTCCCGAGGATGCCGAGTATGTGCTCTGGGTGGTCGATCACCTGGGCAAGGGCGGACCGGATTACGTCTATCGCGTCGAGGTCAGCGCCGTGCATCCGAGCCTGACTCTTTCGACCAACGCGGAGCAGATTCCCCTGGGGACCGGTCCCATGGCGTTGAGCGTGCCGCGGGGGAATCGCCAGGCGATCCTCATCCTGGGCAGCCGGGCCGACTTCGGCGGCGATCTCCAGCTCAGCGCCAGGGACCTGCCGGCGGGAACCACGATGGAAGCGCCCGTGATGGCCGCCAGCCAGGCGGTCGTGCCGGTCCTCTTCACGGCCAAGCCGGATGCGCCGCTGGCGGGCTCGCTGGCCACCTTGACGGGCAAGCCGGTCGATCCCAAGCTCGAGGTTCCGTCGGAATTCACCTCGACTGCGGCACTCGTGCTCGGTCAGAACAACGTGATCGTCTGGTCGCGCGTCGTCGACAGGCTGTCGGTGAACGTGGCCGAGGAGTGTCCGTACTCGATCGAGATCGTCGAGCCCAAGGTTCCCCTGGTTCGCGGCGGGCAGATGGGACTGAAGGTCCGGGCCATTCGCAAGCCGGGCTTCAAGGCCGCCATCGCGGTTTACCTGCCCTGGAATCCCCCCGGCGTGGGCTCGGGCGGAGGCGTCACCATTCCCGAAGGCAAGGATGAGGCGACGATCCCCATGAACGCCGACGGCGGTGCCGAGCCGCGAACCTGGAAGATCGTCGTCAACGGCGCCTCCGGCTACGAGAAGGGCCCTGTCATGGTCTCGTCGCAACTGGCCAACCTGACGATCGCCGCGCCGTATCTGGGCCTGAGCTTCCAGGCCGCCAGCGTGGAGCAGGGGAAAGAGGTCGACATGGCCGTCAAGGTGGCCAAGGCCGTCGACTTCCCCGGCGAGGCCACCGTCACTCTCATGGGCCTGCCCAACAAGGTAACCACCGACGTCAAGAAGATCACCAAGGACACGACCGACCTGACGTTCCACCTGAAGACCGACAAGGCTTCGCCGGCCGGCAACCACGCGGCCCTCTTCTGCCAGGTGGTGGTGACCCAGAACGGCGAGCCGATCGTGCACAACATTGGCACGGGGACTCTCCGGATCGATGTCCCCCTGCCTCCCAAGCCCGCGACGGCGGCCGCCCCAGCCGCCAAGCCCGTCACGGCCAATTCCCCCGCCCCAGCCGCGGCCAAGCCGCTCAGCCGTCTCGAAAAGCTCCGGCTCGAAACCAGGCAAAAGACCCAGGCCGGCACCGCCAAGTGACGACCATCCCTCGTGGGACAATCCCGGCGCGCCGTGATTTCCACTGTTTTATATAAGGATATGTTTGTGATGAGCCGATCGACCATGCCGATCGTGGGCGCCTTGACGGTTGCCCTTTGCCTTGCCGGTCTGACCGCGTTGGCGTTCACCGGCGCTCCGGGCGCCGACCGGAAGCCGGCGGCCCCGCCTTCTCCGCCCGCACACGCCCCGACCGAGGGATTGTCGGTCCTTCAGGTCTTCCCCGGCGAGATCAACCTGACGACGGCGCGCGACCGGCAGTCGATCGTCGTCCAGGCGACCTACGCCGACGGCATCACCCGCGACGTCACGGCCGACTCATCGTTGACCCTGGCGAAGCCAGGGCTGTTGAAGCGGGACGGCGCGGTCTTCACGCCCGCGGCCGACGGCGGCACGACGCTCAAGGTGGCGTTCGGCGGCAAGTCGGTGGTCCTGCCGGTCAAGGTCGCACAGGCCAAGGTGCGAACTCCCTTGAGCTTCCGGCTCGACGTCATGCCGGTTTTCATGCGGGCCGGCTGCAACACCGGGAGTTGCCACGGTGCGGCGCGAGGCAAGGATGGCTTCCGCATTTCCCTCTTCGGCTTCGATCCCGAGGGAGACCATTTCCGGCTGACTCGCGAGATGGTGGGCCGGCGGATCAACCTGGCTGTCCCGTCGGACAGCACGCTGCTGGAGAAAGCCACTGGGGTTGTTCAGCACACCGGCGGCAAGCGGATGGAGCCCGGTAGCGAACTGTACCGGACGCTTCGCGAGTGGATCGAGGCCGGCGCTCAGAACGATGATGTCTCGAAGCTGCCCAAGGTGGTGGGGGTTGATCTCTATCCCAAAGCGGGCGTGCTCGACGGCAAGGGTGTGACCCAGCAGATGACCGTCCGAGCCCGCTATTCCGACGGCAGCGACCGCGACGTCACCAGCCTGGCCGTCTTCCTGACCAACAACGAGTCGTCCGCGGCCGTCTCGCCCGAGGGGAAAGTCACCGCTGGTGATCGCGGCGAGGCCTTCGTGATGGCCCGGTTCGCGACTTATACCGTCGGCTCACAGTTCATCGTGCTGCCCAGAGGACTCAAATTCCAGTATCCCCAGGAGCCGGAGGCCAACTATATCGACAAGCTGGTCGCCGACAAGCTCCGCAAGCTGCGCATCGCTCCCTCCGGCATCTGCGACGACGAGACCTTCGTGCGCCGGGTTTACCTCGACGTTGTCGGCCTGGCGCCGACCATCGACGAGTACAACCGGTTCATGACCTCCAGGAACCCCGCCAAGCGAGCCCAGCTGATCGACGACCTGCTGGAGCGCAAGGAGTTTTCCGAAATCTGGGTCAGCAAGTGGGCCGAACTCTTGCAGATTCGCTCGACGATCACGGTCAGCTACAAGTCGATGTTCCTGTATTACAACTGGCTGGTCGAGCGGCTCTCCAAGAACATGCCGATGGACGAGATGGTCCAGGAGCTCCTGGGCGCGAACGGCGGCACGTTCAAGAACCCGGCCACCAACTTCTACCAGATGACCACCGAGACCCTGCCCTTGACCGAGAACGTGGCGCAGGTCTTCATGGGCATGCGCATCCAGTGCGCCCAGTGCCACAATCACCCCTTTGACCGCTGGACGCAGGACGATTACTACGGCTTCGCCGCCTTCTTCGCCCAGATTGGCCGTAAGGGGGCCGAGGACTATCGCGAGACGATCGTCTTCAACTCCGGCGGCGGCGAGGTGAGGCATCCCGTCGGCAACCGGGTGATGGCCCCCAAGTTCCTGGGCGGAGACACGCCCGACGTGCAGGGCAAGGACCGGCGCGTCGTGCTGGCCCAGTGGCTGGCCTCGCCTCGGAATCCCTGGTTCGCGACCTCCTTCGCCAACCGGGTCTGGGCCCACTTCATGGGCATCGGCATCGTCGAGCCGGTGGACGACTTCCGGGTCAGCAACCCGGCCACCAATCCCGAACTGCTCGAAGCCCTGGGCAAGCACTTCACCGACACCAAGTACAACCTCAAGGCGCTGGTGCGCGACATCTGCAACTCAAGAACCTACCAGCGGACGACCCAGCGCAACGAGAGCAACGCCAGCGACGACCGCAACTTCGCCCACGCCTTGGTCCGGCGGATCAAGGCCGAGAACCTGCTGGACGCCATCAGCGAGGTGACCGAGACCAAGGACAAGTTCCAGGGCCTTCCCCTGGGCGCCCGGGCCGTGCAGATCGCCGACGGCCAGAGCAGCACCTATTTCCTCACGACCTTCGGCCGGGCCACGCGCGAGACCCCCTGCTCGTGCGAGGTCAAGCTGGAGCCGACCCTCTCGCAGGCCCTCCACCTGCTCAAC
>JBMFUH010000584.1:0-4872 GCA_049966735.1 Isosphaeraceae bacterium | reverse complement strand
CGCGTAACGCAATCGGCAGGTGGTTCGGAGCCGCCCTCAGAAGCAACACTCCGTCCTACAAGAACAGCGCTTCCAACGGAGTTTTCGTCCGTAGCGCACCGGCCAGGCAGATCGTCGTCCGTTCAGCCGCACCCGCCAAGGCCGTACGACCTATCAAGGTGACGTACCACCGTGGTTGAGCAAATCAGGTGCCCGCTCCCCTCGTCGAAATGACGCCGGGAGCGGTTTTTTTTGAACGCAGGCAATGGTGAAGTCAAGCGGACTCTGAGACTTCAGGCCTCGCTTGAGGCAGGCAAGGAAGAGTCGAGTTCCGGCTCAGCTCGGAAGCTGATTGCAGTGCGGGGTCACCTGCTTGACGTTGGGCTCGATGTTGGCGTCGACCTTGCCGGTGGCCCAGCAGAGAGCGCCGATCAGGAGGCCCTGATACTTGGGATTTTCCCAGACGTCCTCGCGATGGCCTAGCGAGGTGTAGAAGACGCGTCCCTTGCCGTACGCCCGGGCCCAGGTTATGGGGAAGTTGGGCCGCTCGTACATGTGGCCCTTCATGCCCTTGGTCACCTGAACCATGATCACATGCAAATCATCGGGCATGTGCTTCAGAGTATACCACTCGTCGAGCAGAGTGAACTCGCCGGACTCGCCGAAGCCGTTTTCGAGGCCCGGGAAATGACGATCGACGACCTCGATCGTCACCTTCTGCTGAGCGCCGTGGGTGATGAACTCGCCGCCGATCATCTGGACGAACGGGTCATCAGCTCCCCTGTTGCGATGATGGCTGAACGAATCGGTCGCCGAGTGCATGCCGATGAAGCCCTTGCCGCCGCGGATGGCGTCGTACAGGGCCTGCTCGCCGTCGGCCGACATCGGCGGGGTCTTGTCGGCTCCAGCAACCCTCAGATTGCCGGTCGTGTAGAAGGCGAATGCATCCCACTGGCCGATCTTGTCGGGATCGAAGAGCCTGCCGTCCTTCGAGGCCACGACCTCGAAGCCGTGCTCCTTGCCAATGTCGATCAGGATCTTCTCGGCCATTCCCAGGCTGCCGTCCTTGCCACGGTGAATGGGAGAGTGCTCAAATCCGGCACTCTTGGTGAAAAACAGGACCTTCTTGGTGGCTTTCCCGGAAGCCCCCAGGGCGCGGCCCATGGTGCCGGCGCCCAGCCAGAGCGCCCCGCCGGCCAAGAGCAGTTCTCGACGATTCAGGTCTCTCGACATTTCGATGTTCTCCAGTTTGAGGATGAGCGGACGGAGGCCGAGATCGCACCGGAAGGGCGGCCGCGAAGAAAGATCGATCGCCGGATAGACCACTCGGTGTGGATCGACCGGGCCGTTGCCGCGCGCTCTCGCTGCGGGGAACTCCCCCGCAATCGCACGACCGCCACGCCTCACCCGTCACTTTTACCGCACCCCGCAGGCGAAAGATACCAGTCAGAGCACAATCGCCCGCGGAGCACATTGGTTCCGCATACCGGCGAGCCCGCTTCGTCAGGAGAACGACCATCCGTGTACAAATGCGACGCCAGGTCGCCATTGAGGTTGCGTCCCGGGTGCGGGAGGGGTAATCTATGCGACTGATGGGCACTCGTTGAGCTGCGAGATTTACCCCGCACGGACGCTGGCGCCAGAGCTCAAGTGTCCGGCCCATGGACCGGAGACACGATCAGGATGTCCCAAGTTACCGCAGCACCAGAAAGCACAGATCGAACTCAGCTCTCCCGGCTCTCCACCTCGGTCCGCGGCAAGCTCCAGTTCATGGATTACCTTGTTCGCGCGGCGGTGGCTGACGTCGAACGGTTCCGGGACGAGACTGACCCGGGAACGCGCATCTTCATCAAGCAATTGGTCGAGATGCACACGGCGAGCCTACGGCAGGAAAGCCAGAACATGAGGGTGGTCGGCGATCTCTGCAACGTCTTGGATTCACTCGTCAGCGCTCCCGCGGGATCGTCTGCTTCGGGAGAAACTGCATGACACCTTCCAATAATGGATCACGCGGGCAATCGCTTCAGGACCTCGGTGAGCTTTCCGCCCCCGAGTTCGACGATGTGGCCGAGCCGCACCAGACCCACATCCCCTCCTGGCAACTGCGCAAGTTCATGGCCGAGGTCAAGGGGCAGGCCCAGTTCCTCCTTTATCTGGCCGACCAGATCGAGGAATCGCTTGACCAGTTGACCCAGGAGTCCGACCCCTGCCACGGTGCTTTTCTGTGCAAGATCCTGTCGATGTATTCGAGCCAGCTCGAGACGAAGCATCAGGGGCTCGGTGAGAAGATCGCGGAAGCGTGCCAGGAGGTGTACGTGACCGTCCGGGAGCACGAACTCGGCTGATTCGGCAGCCGATCACTGCGCTAGGGCGACGGGTCGTCGACGTTATCCCCTGATCCGCCCCACCCCGAGCTGCAACAGAATCCAGAGGGCCGAGGCGGCCTCGCGCATGTTGATCTTCGACGAGCCCGAGCGCCGATTCTCGAAGAGGATCGGCGTTTCGCCGATGCGGCATCCCACCCGCTTGCACCAGTAGAGGATCTCTTCTTGAAACGAGTACCCCCGCGAGCGGACCTTGGCGAGATCGATCTCGGCCAGCTTGCTCACGCGGTAACAGCGGAAGGCGCCGCTGTTGTCCTTGCTGTTCAGTCCCAAGGTGAGCCGGGCGTACCAGTTGATCCCCGAACTCATGAACTTCCGCTTGAGGTTGAAGCCCCCCTCGACACCTCCGCCCGGCACGTAGCGTGAGCCGATCATGACATCGTGGTCGCTCATCCCCCGAAGCAGTGCGGGAATGAACCGCGGCGGATGGCTGAAATCGGCGTCGAGATTCAGCAGGTAGTCGTACTGGCCGCGCACGGCGAAGGCAATGGCCTCCAGCATGGCGGTTCCCAGCCCGAGTTTGCCCGCGCGATGGATCACGTGGATCTGGGGCAGCCTGGCCGCCAGCTCGTCGGCAATCTTGCCGGTTCCGTCGGGGGAGTTGTCGTCGATGACCAGGATCGAGGAGTCGGGAGCGAACTGCCTGATTGCCTCGACCAGTGGTTCGAGGTTTCCCGCCTCGTTGTAAGTCGCCAGCGAAACCAGGAGCCTGGGCTCTTCGGAGGAGTGGGACGCGGTTGAATCAGACACGATCGCTCATCTCGCTAGACTGTGCGTGACCCGCAGGCACCACTCGCCGCGGTTCGGAATCGAGGTCAGACTATCCCCCGCAAGCTGGTTGCGCCAAGTCAAATCGGACAATTCCATCGTCAAGGGAAGCGGACGCACGATTGGATACCCGGGTCGATCGTCAAATGTTGCGTCCGTCCAACAGAGCAGGTGCCACTCCCGATGGATCCCAGAGCGCGACGACGCCAGGCCATCAAAGCTGGCTGGGTCGATCGTTGCCGTCCCTCCCGGGAAGAGGGCGGCCCGGAAGCACCGAGAAATCAAGGGAGAGCAGCACCTGCCTGTCGAGACCAGAAACAGCCCTCCACGCTGAACGTCGCCGTGGTTGGGCCGTCCTCTTAGCTTTCGGTCCCCGCACTCCAGTTTCATCAATCGATTCAAGACTCAGGTGAAGAGTGCGAGAGGGCCAAGCGGAAGAGCGCGGTTCTCGCGACCGCGACTTTATTTCGATTGCCGCAGCTTCGTGAAAAGCTGGCTGTACGGTGCATGCTCGTGTTCCGACTCGGCTCGGATTGCCACCGACAGGCGAGATTCTCCCTCGTCTGGTTCCATCTCGGCTTCATTTCCGAGAGAACTGGCGATCTCCGCCCCTTGTCCTGGAGCTGGATCGTCGGAACTGCTTGCCCGACCACGATTTCTGGCCCATTCCGACCAGGCTTGCAGCGCCGCGTAGTGGTCTTCGATCGTCTCCTCCCCGTACGCCTCTGGATCGTCCGCTGGGGGGGCTGTCGCCGTGTTCACCGGGTCGATCTTGTCCTCGGTCTGGGGCGCGGCGTCCGCCTCGAGGTTCCCCTCCCAGCCCACCTCGATCAGCCCCTCCTCGACCCGGAGAGGGGGACGGCTCGGCACCAGGGGAGCTGCCAGCGGAGGCTCCGCGACCCCTTGCGGCCGGACGTCTCTCGACTCCAACCCGGGAGAAACACTCTCCGCCCGCGAGCCGGAAGCTTCCCCAGCTTCGGGAACAGACGTCGCAACACTCTGGCGAGTAAGGAATTCCGGAATTTTTCGCGACGCCGCGACAGAACGCGACCTTGTGCGAGCGGACGCGCTCTTCTTGTACCTGGCCAGCAGTTGCAAGATCCGCCGCGGGTTGCCCAGTGCATCACGATGCAGCTCTTCCAGCAGGGCTCGATCGAGCTGTCCGGGTCCGAGCGCTCTCTCGGCAAGTTCGCGGCATTCCTCCAGATCCAGAGGCAGCATGTGAATGTGCGTGCACAGGCGAGATGCCAACGATCTCCGCGGCCGCGTCGCCAGCAGGCGAACCAGCTCGGTAGGTCCAACCAGGATCAAGGAGGCGAAACCGGATGAGGCTTCCATGTTGTGGTTCAGGGTTTCGATCTCCGTCCAGACCTCATCCGACGCGTTGTGCGCGTTCTCGATGACCAGAATCCACGACCGTCCCTCGGCCGATTCCTCCTCCAGAGTGCGGGCCAGGGTCAGCCTGGCGCTGGCAAGCCGGTCGCCTGTGGAAACTCCCAGACCGTGCCCGACGAGCTCGAGAAACTGCCGGCCGTCCAGAGCGCTCGAAATGTCCACGGAAAGCCAGCGCCAGAGCGGAGGCAGATCTCCCGTGAGCTTCCGCCAGAGCCAGGTCTTCCCCGTGCCAGACTCGCCCGTCAAGAGGACCAGTCCGGAACCGTCGAGCGCGACTTCATTCCGCAGGATCGTGAATGCATCACGCCGACTCGCGACCAGGAGATCTCCGGCAACACCGCCTCTT
>JBMFUH010000583.1:0-4876 GCA_049966735.1 Isosphaeraceae bacterium | reverse complement strand
TGCGATGGTCCTGGTGTGCATCGTCCTCTCGGGGTGCGGGCACGGTGAGAAGGCTGCTCCCGGGCTGTCCGTGAAGTTCGACAGGTCTACTGTCGTTTACGAGTCGAACGGCGATGGCGGCCCTTCGAGAATCGACATCGCGAATACGGGAAACGTGCCGCTGACGATCTTCAAGGTGGACGCGGGTTGCGCCTGCAGACGCATCGAGCAGAAGGGGCTTCCCGCTACAATCAAGCCCGGCGGAGTCCTGGGGCTTCCCGTCCGATCCAACCTCGAAGCGAGCGCGTTCGAAAGAGTGGCGTTCGCGTTTGACGTCGAAACCGACCTGGGAAGGACCAGAGCGACCGCCCCGCTGACGGCCCTCCCTCGGCACCGCCTGAGCGCGGGCTACCTGGTGAATGCGAACCTCTTCGAGGGTGACGACTGGCATGTGCACCTGACGCACAGGTGCATTTATGCCACTCAGTCGGAGGCAGAGCCCAAGGTCTTCCTCCGCTGCCCGCCCCGGTTTTCCGCGGCCGCCCTTGAATCCCACTCGGGGGACGTTGCCATCGCTCCCGGCATGCGCTACGTCGACACGACGTACCGGATCACTCTGAACGACCGCGAGCTCGGGACGTTCAGGGACGCGATCTCTCTGGTTGACTCCAAAGGCGCGGCGATCAAGGAGTTGCCACTCTTGTGGGAGAGGCATCCTTACATCTATTGCGTTCCGGAGCGGGCGCTCCTGTCGAAGAAGCCAACGCGGGTTTTCCTCCGCTGCCCGGATGATCGCCTTGAGGCCACCAAGATTCTTTCGGCACCGCCCGGCGTCGGGGCGACGATCACGTCCCCCCGCGAAGTGACCATCTCCCTTTCTCCGTCCGCAAGGGGAAAGATCGCCAGCCACGTGGACGTGGCGACATCGGACAAGCTGCACCCGAAATTCTCTATCCCGGTGGCCAAATTCGAGTAGGCCGGCGGCAGCCGCATCGTGCCTTGCCTGGGGCCGGCCAGGCCGGCCCCGCTACGGCCGGAAGGCTACTTCGTCGACTTGAAGCTCTTGGCGCGTTCGACCAGGCTCTTGTCCTTGCTCAGCTTGATCACCTGGTCGAGGATCGTGTCGGCCGCGGCCTGGTTGGGCCTGCGGATCTCATTGCGGTGCAGCAGGTCGACCACGGTGGCGATGGCCTGTGAGGTCAGCTTCGGCTCGGTCATGTGCGCGGCGGCAAACTTGACGGACGCGAACGAGTGGACCTCGCGGGCGCGGTCGAGGAAGAGCCGCTTCTCTTCGTTGCGGCCGGCCTGGTCGAACCCTCGTTTCAAGAGGGCGAGGCGGTTGTCGTTCGAGAGCGATCCGGGCAGAACGACCACGCGGGCCAGTTCCCGCACGGCGCGGGTTTTCAGGTCCTTGTCGCCGGTCGTCTCCGCGAGCTTCGCCAGGTCGGAGGCGACGGCGGAATCGGGCCAGTTGAACAGGGCCTGCTGGCCGCTCTGGCGACGAGCCTCATCCGGGCTTGAGACGGCCTGGCGGACCAGCGTCAGCGACTTCTCACCACCGAGCCGTCCCAGGACCGGCAAGAGCAAGAGCTGTTCGGCGGGAGTTGCCTTGTCATACGCGCTCAAGACCGGGTCGGCCTGCCGCGCCAGGTCGGCGGCACGAGCGCAGACCGCGGCCACCGCGCGGCCGGCCTCGTCGCGCTCGCCCGTGTCCCGGATCTTGAGCAGGCCCTCGATCATGCCCCCGACGTCTTCCGGACTGGCCACATTCCCCAGCGCGGCGATGGCCCGGCGGCGGACGTTGGCGTCGTCGCTGGCGACCTCCAGGAGCAAGACCGGCACGGCGGCAGCCGCGCGGCGATGGTCGAGGATCTCGATGAAAAGCACGCGGTGGCCGCGGTCTTCGGTCTTCTTGAGGAACTCGATGAGCGCCTGGTCCACGCCGTCGGCGAAGACGGTCTCCAGGCTGTGCCGAGCCGCCCGGGCAGGCTCACCGCCATCCTGAATCGCCTTCATCAAGAGCGGGACCGTCGTCCGATCGCCGACGCCTCCCAGGGCCTCCAGCGCGGCGGCCCGGACCGACGTGTCCTGGCTCCTCGCCGCCTCCACGACAGCCGGCAAGGCGTTGCGGACGCGCGAAGCGCCCAGAGCCCGCAGCAGCGCGATGCGCCGCCGTGCCGGCAGCGTCTGGATGCAACGGCACATCTCCAGCGCCAGCGGACCACCTTTCCGTGCAATGTAGCCCACGGCCACGTCGGCCAGGGGGTCGTCGTCGCGGGCCATGATCTCGACGATCGTCCGGCGGGCGTCGGGCAATCCGGCGTCCAGCACGATCTCCAGCCCGGCCAGCCGCGCCGGGCCTTCGCTCGCGAGGAGCTGGCTGCCGATTCTGTGCGCGTACTGCTTGCTCCGCGAGTTGCCGGCTGCCGCCCGCTGTCCCTGCCGGGCGAGCGCGGCGCCAATCTGGAGCCGCGCCGGGCCGCGCGCGTGCTCGAACGCCGAGAGTAGCGCCCTGGTCGCCTCCCACGCCTCGATCCGGCCGAGTGCGTGGGCCGCGGCCGAGCTGAGCGCGGGATCGTTCGCGGACTTCCCCACGGCCTCGGCCAAAAGCGGCACGCTCGCCGGTTCGGCCCGGAAGCCGAGTGCATTCGCCAGAGCGACCTTCCGCGGGACCTCGGTGGCGCCCTTGAATGCCTCGCGCAGGCGGTCGCCGGCAGAGGGATCGGGGTTGTTCGTCAGGGCGCGAAGCGCGGCGTCGCGGACCAGCGGCTCCTTGGCACAAAGCTGACCGGTAACGGCGTCGACGGACTCGCCCCGGCCGATTCGCTCGAGTTGCTTGAGCAGCCAGATTCGAGCCGGGGTGGGCGTGTCGGGACCGAGCTTCTCGACCATGAGCTTGCAGGCCTGGCAGCGCTCGGCCTCGTGACCGGGCGCGGCGGCCTTCCAGCAGGCTTCCTGCCACTGTTGCTGGGCCTGTTCCTGGCTCAACGCGGGAAGGAGCCTGTCGAACGTCGCTTTCAATTCAGGACCGTCGGCCCGGCCCGCGGGGACGAGCAGGGCCAGCGCGGAGAGCGTCACCAACCATTGAGTCGATCGCATATCAGTATCTCGGTATTCTCTGGGTATTCTGGTTTGGGAGGGTGAAGGGATCCGCGGCCAAGCACCCGGCCAGGGTTACGTGTAGGGTCCGCTGTGCGGACCATAGTCTCGGCTGGGGGATCGGTCCGCACAGCGGACCCTACAGGTGAGATCCAGGAGGCGAAGGAGTTCGTGGCCATGTGCTCAGAGCGTCCAGGGCTCGCGCTTGGGCCGGTCGAGCCAGCGATTGGCCTCGGGATCACCGACGATCTGCTCGGCGACGGGGTCCCACTTGAGCGGACGCTTCAGCCAGTAGGCGATGTTGCCCAGGTGGCAGACGGTCGTGGTGCGGTGGGCCACCTCGATGTTGCGGAAGGGGAGTTCCCGCGTCTTGACGCAGTGGAGAAAGTCGCCGAAGATGCCGCCCTCGCCCTTGTAGCCCTCCATGTCCACCCGCGCGGTGGTGGTGCGATGCTTGCCTGGCAGCTCGCCCTTCGTCCCCTTGTAGGTGATGTCGGAAGTGCCTCCGTGGTACATCCGCAGGCCGTTCGCGAACACGTAGGTGAGCAGTTTGTGCTCCTTGCCGTCGGGCGGAATCACCTCGACCGGCCCCGTCTTGTGCACGCCGATGGCGAACATCGCCGCTCCGAAGCGATGAGCGCCCCAGTCGGTCATGCCGCCGCCGGAGTAGTCGCGATAGGGGCGGAAGCCGCCGTTGATCAGGCTGTCGTGAAAGGGACGCCAGGGCGCGGGACCCAGCCACATTTCCCAGTCCACTCCGGGAGGCGTGGATTGCGTCTCGAGGTAACAGTCTCCCGATGGGCCCCAGCAGTCGCAGAAGGCTTCCTTGATCTCGCCGAGCGCGCCGCCGCGCACCAGCCGCGGCCAGTCGCCGTAGTCGCCGAGCACGCGCTGGCTGCCGCCGGAGAAGACGCGGCCGTAGCGGCTCACGGCGTCGACCATGGCCCGGCCTTCCTTGATGGTCAGACACTCCGGCTTCTCGCAGTAAATGTCCTTGCCGTTCTTGCAGGCCTCGATCGTGATCAAGGCATGCCAGTGATCGGGCGTGCCGATCAGGACGGCGTCAATGTCGGGACGGGCCAGGACCTGGCGAAAGTCGTTGTAATCCTTGCAGTCATGGTTGTGATAGTGGTCGTTGACGATCCGCTGGGCACGCTCGCGATGGCCCGTCACGACGTCACAGACGGCGACCATCTGAACCTGGGGAAAACCCAGAAAGCCCTGCATGTCGCCCGTTCCCTGGCCCCCGCAGCCGATCGTCGCCATGACGATCCGCTCACTGGCCGCGAGCCGCCCGTTACCTCCCAGGGCAGTTGATGTGATCACATACGGCATGGCAATCGCGGTACCGGCCGTCTTCAAGAACTGCCGGCGGTCTGTCTGCGACGTTCGCATTTCTCCGAGACTCCACTCGTGGGACAAGATTCTCCGTCGAGAACTTCCAGCATCTTGTCCTCGCGGAGGGGTCGGCACAAGAAGGCTCCGCCGGATTCTCAAGACGCGTCCTCGAGCCGCAAAACCGATCCCGAGCCACATCCCGGACGTCAGCCGATTGCCCGAAACGGCCAGTTCGCATAACGTAATTGAGAAGGCAAGCGAACTGGGTCTTCAAGCAGGAGCATTCTTCGTGTCGGCGCGATTCCTCATGGGAGTTTTCGATTCGGTCTACTTGATCGCCCTGACGGCCTGGGTAGGGAGCATTCTCTTCGTCTCGTTCGGCGTGGCCCCGCTCATCTTCCGGGTGCTCAGCGCGGAGGACGCCGGCAAGTTCGTCCGGGCGCTCCTTCCTCGTTACTAC
>JBMFUH010000582.1:0-4883 GCA_049966735.1 Isosphaeraceae bacterium | reverse complement strand
GTAGCGGCCTACCGAGAGCTGCCCGGCCTGGCAGGCGTCGCGCAGCAGGTTTTCCCAGCCCTCGACCTGGGCGGCGACGGTGCACTCCGGGCTGGAGGCTTCCATGCCCGCCAGCATGGTGCCGGCCTTGGCTTTCAGGCTGTCATAGGAGCCGGCGCCGAGCAGCGCGTCCACGGCCTCGCGCCGCGCCTCGTCGTCGAGCTGGCTGAAATCCTCGACCAGGTTGCGAACCTGGACGGCCTTCGCCATGCGGTCGTCATCGCTGGGCAGGTCGAGCAGTGCCTGCTGGCGTTCCCACCAGGCGTTGGCGGCGCGCCAGGACGCTTCCTTTCTACGAAAGGAGCGCGCGGCGGCTCCAGGGCTTGTTACTGGAACTTGTTACTGGAGGGGCCGCTCTATCACGGCGATGCCTGTCGGAGGGATGCGTTGATGTGACGTAAGGCGGGAAATCAGAAGGTTTTGCAAATTGTCGCGATATGTCGATTCGTTTAGCGGCGGCATTTCCAGTGCCGGACCTTCGGCCTCTCGGTCACCTCTCCAAACTCGCTTAATATCAGGCAATTTCGGAGACTGTTGCAACACCACCGGGCTCGACGGCTCGACGACCGTTCGGAACGTTTCCGAGTCCCTTCGGGGCTGGGGAAAGACGTCGTTTTGGTACCCCTCCTCACACCACGTCCGGACGGCGGGCGCGTTCGATGGTCTCGGCCAGTTCCTCGGGGCGCTGGCTGCCGATCAAGAGCTTCGTACCGTCGGCCAGCTCGAGCCGCACGCCGCGCTCGCCGCGGGCGCTCAGCACGCGCTCGCCATCGCGGCCGGCGCGAATGCCCCAGCCGCCGTAGTCGAGGATCGGCCGGTAGCGGATCACCTGGTACCGCTGGATGTTCGTGATCGACACGGCACGGCGGTAGATGGGCACCCAGCCAAACCAGACGCGAACCTCGGTCGGCGTGACCTCGGTGGTCATCTGCAAGATGCCAACGGCCAGCACCAGGGGAAGCGCCAGGCAGATGAGCAGCCCCAGGTTGAATTCGAGCGACCAGCGGTGAGCCAGGAGGGCCGCGACGGGGCCCCACTGGCGAGTCAGCCAGACCAGCACGTAGCCCGCCGCAATCTCAAGCGCCGCAATCAGGGCATAGACCCGCCAGTCGAAGTATTGCTCTTCGTGGAAGACGGTCGCCGCGGGTCTCATGGTCGCAACGGTCGACACGCTCAGGTTCCTCCCCGGAGTTCGGACACCGGCGCGTTCCAGGAGCCGAGCGCCCGGCAGACTGCCTGATAGCCCAGGTCGGCAAGCCTCTCCGAGGAAACCTGCCAGAGTTGCGGGTTTGTGACCTCGAGCGAGACATGACCATCGTAGCCGATCCGGCCCAGGTGATCGAGCACTGGGCCGATCTGGAAATCTCCGTCGCCTGGGAGGATCCGGTCACTGTCGCCGGCCAGCTCGCGCGGCTTGCCGCTGACGTCGCAAAGCTGGACCCAGGCCAGGTTGTCGGCTGACAGGTACGCCAGGTCCTCGAACTTGCTCGCGCCCGTGTAATAGTGGAAGAGGTCGAGGCAAATGCCGACATTCGACGACCCGCTCTGGTCGAGCAGTGCCAACGCCGTGTCGAGGCTGGTGCAGAAACCGGCGTCTTTCTGAAACTCCAGCGCGAGGCGCACGCCCGAGCCGCCGGCCAGCTCGGCCGCCTCGCGGAGGGAGTCGGCGGCGCGGTGGTAGTCGACGGCCGAAAAGTCACGGGCATGGTCGGCCGCGATGACGAGCAGCGAGACACCGAGTTCCTTGAGGATCGCCAGGCGGTTGCGGAAGTGGTCCCAGTGGAGCTGACGTTCCGCTCCCCTCGAGAGCAGAAGCCCTCCCTGGCCCGCGGCGGCCGCCGGGACCAGCCCCTGCGCTTCGATCAGCCTCCGGGCCTCCCGCACCGTGTGGTTCTCGAGGAAGGTCTCCAGCTTGGTCAGCCAGATCTCCAGCGCGGGCCAGCCGCCACGAGCGAATGCCGGCAAATCGGCGTCAAAGGGAGTGCTCATCGTCGTGGCTTGACTGATGCAGGGCTTCATGGGCTGGGTCGGTGAGCTCCGAATTTGGCGGTGCGGTCTTTCCCCTCGCGGTACGGATCGATCGTCAGGATGGTCAACTTGCCGCCTGGGCCAGTGTGCTCAGGGACTCTCGGGCACGGGCTGGCCGTCCAGCAGGTCGCGCAGGGCGGCGGCGGCTCCGGCGGCGGGCACGCGCCACTGTCGGCAGCTATCCCGGTCGCGAAACGTCACCGTGTCATCGGCCAGAGTCTGGCTGTCGACGGTGATGCAGAACGGAGTGCCCGCCTCATCCTGACGGCGATACCGCCGGCCGATGGCCCCCTTCTCGTCGTAAAAGACCTGGAACTGTCGTCTCAGCTCGCGATGGATGGCCTGGGCCTTCTCGGGCATGCCGTCACGCTTGACCAGGGGAAAGACGGCGGCCTTGATCGGTGCGATCCGAGGATGAAACTTGAGCAGCGTCCGGGCTTCGCCGCTCACCTCGTCCTCGGTGAATGCCTCGCAGAGGAAGGCCAGGGTGGCGCGGTCGGCGCCCGCCGACGGCTCGATCACGTGGGGCACGAACCGCTCCTTGTGCTCCTCGTCGAAGTAGCTCAGGTCCTTGCCCGAGAACTTCATGTGCTGGTTCAGGTCGTAGTCGCCGCGATGAGCGATCCCCTCCAGCTCGCTTACGCCGAAGGGGAAGGAATACTCGATGTCGGCCGTGGCCGTCGAGTAGAAGGCGAGCTCCTCGGGCTCGTGGTCCCGCAGCCGGAGCCGGTCGGAACGCAGGCCCAGGTCGACATACCACTGGAAGCGCGTTTGCCGCCAGTAGGCGTACCACTCCCTGGCCTCCTCGGGACGGCAGAAAAACTCGATCTCCATCTGCTCGAATTCGCGCGACCGGAACGTGAAGTTGCGGGGGTTGATCTCGTTGCGAAAGCTCTTGCCCACCTGGGCGATGCCAAAGGGGAGCTTCACTCTGCCGGTGTCGACCACGTTCTTGAAGTTGGCGAAGATGCCCTGCGCCGTTTCGGGCCGGAGGTAGGCGATGGTCGTCTCGTTCTCCAGCGCCCCCACGTACGTCTTGAACATCAGGTTGAACGACCGCGGTTCGGTCAACGTGCCACGCTCGTCGGTGGAGGGGCCGATGACCTTCTGGCGATCGGTCGCGTCAAGCTGCATGTAGGGCAGGATCGCGGGCGGCGCGGCCGGCTGGCCAAACTTCTTGGCGAGCTTGGCGGCCCGTTTTTCGGGAAGTTCGGCCGCCTCCTCGGGCGTGGAACCCAGGCCGGCAATCCAGGCCTCGGTGGCCTCGCCTTTCTGGTTCACCGCCGGGAAGACGTAGGCGAAGACGAAGAGCTGATCGGCGCGATAACGCTCCTTGGTGGCCCGGCAGTCAACCATGGGATCGCTGAAGCCGCCGACGTGCCCCGATGCTTCCCAGACCTTCGGGTTCATGATGATGGAACTATCGAGCCCCACCATGTCGTCGCGCATCTGGACGTGGTCGCGCCACCACGCGTTCTTGATGTTCCGCTTCAATTCCACGCCCAGGGGACCGTAATCCCAGAAGCCGTTGATCCCACCATAGATCTCGCTCGAGGGGAAAATGATTCCCCTGCGCTTGCAGAGCGCGACCAGCTTGTCCATTCCCACTTCCATCATCACCCCGCTTTGCTATTCCACCCAGACGAATCAAGCTGGGCACTCTCACCAACGCTTGTAGAACGTTGCACTTCTTGAGAACGACCGTCTCGCTCACGAACTCGCCACGATGCGCAACGGATCGCGCCGGAGCTCGGCGACGATCTGGTGATCGGGGCGGTTGAGCCTGGCTGCCTCGAGAATATCGTCGCGTAGCCCCAACTCTAACACGCGGCGTCCCCCCTGTCCCCGGGTCAGATAGTGGAAGAGGGGATTGACCTCCTCGGTCGGCTCCTTCTTGCCACTATTGAACCAGATCGAGTCTTCGACGCGCGCCCAGAGTCCGGCCGCGATTTCCGCCTCATCGTTGCCCATGGGCATGTTCAGGTCGCGGAAATGCTTGGCGAACGCGCCAGCCAGGAGCGTGTCTTCAAAGCTGATCCGTTCCTCCGTCCCAGCGCAGACGAGGTGAACAGGCTTGGCTTCATGCAGGAGTCGTTGCGAGGTGGCCGCGAAGTTCACGAACGAGCCGAGGAGGACGAGGTCGGCCTCCGCGCAGGCCAGCAGGGCGCGAGTGCCGTTGGTGGTGGTGATGACCATGGTCTTGCCCTGGCAGACCGCCCTCGTGCATTGACCAGGAGAGTTTCCCAGGTCGAACCCGTCGATGGCCACGCCATGCCGCTCACCGGCCAGGATCGCCGTTCCCGCCGGCAAGGCCGCCGCAGTCTGGCGAGCCTCGTCGACCTCCGCGCAGGGGATGATCTCGCGACAGCCGGCCACCAGTGCATGAACCATCATGGTCGAGGCGCGCAGCACGTCGATCATGACGGCCACGCCTTGCTTCAAGCCGCCTGGCGGCAGCAGGCTCGGGAGCATGTGCACGAAGACCATGAATGCAACGCCTCAGAAGGAGCACTGGCGATTCGACCGCTTGTTCCGTCAGATGCCTTGGGCCCGTTTTGCCGGAAATCGATCCTGATTATCGCATAGCATCCAGCCGTTGGGGAGTCCCCGTTTCCTGACCATCCTCTGACAGATTGGCTGCAAGGCAACATGCGTCCGAGTGCGGCAGACGGGTTTGCCGGACCTCCTCCACGCGCAATTGGGGCATCGCCCACGGCTCCGCCGCCAGCCACCCGGACCTTCCTTGGTCACCCTCGGCTCACTGGCTCATGTCCCCAGATCGGTGGTGAGCCCGGGAAGGGCACCGCAACCCATGA
>JBMFUH010000581.1:0-4884 GCA_049966735.1 Isosphaeraceae bacterium | reverse complement strand
CGTCCGAACTGCCGGGCGTTCTCCATCCGCCCCAATCCCTGGCAACCCGCGGCGCCTGGGCAGCTCTTGCCCTGGGCGCCGTTGGTATAGCGGTCGCCCTGGCCTTGAAGGTCAGGGGCTTTTTCAGGTCCTAGTGGAGGGTCTGCTATGCGAATAGCTGCGATGACTTGGCTCGCGTGTTTCGCCGGCGCACTGGCGTCGGCGACGGGGACGCTCGCGATCGCTCGCCGCGCCCCTTGCTGCAACATTGCTTCCCCTACGGAGCTTTCGTGCTCCTGGTCCAACGTCTCGCCCGAGCTCCTGAACGAGTACGGAGGAGTGTTCTCGGGGACGTTGACTCAGCGACAGAACCCGAGTGTCTGCCGGACGAACGTTTGCCGGAACGCCGGGGGCCATAGTTACGTCTGTACGGATATCGGCTACTCTCTGACATCCATGAGTTCCGGCTTCAACTACAAGCTCAAAAACACGCAGGTCTGCACAAGCGAGATGATGTACACGTTTGAGAACTGCGTCTCGTTCTACCGGGACAACGGGGACTGCAACGGTGGAGGGTGGACGTACACCTGGTACTACGATCCTTGACCGCTGTCCTCAGCAACCGCCATGGGCTGTTCGAGACGGAGTGTCTCGAACGGCCCAGCACCTGCAATGGAGTCCCCGATGACTGCCCTCGGCCAACTTGTCCCCATTGTCCTTTGCGCCGCGCTATTGGCGACGCCAGGTAAGTCTCAAGCCCCGCCGGGCTGGGAGGAACTCGGAGCGTGCTGTCCCGGAGTACCTGTCCCGCCGAAGTCGAACACTCGCCCCGTGCCGGCCCCCTCCGGCCAACCCGTGGAGCAGCCGACGGACCTCAACATCTGCGGCCCGCTCGCCCTGGCCGCCGCCGCGTCCTATCTGGGCCGGCCCGAGCTTTACGATCCGGTCTTCTCGCTGCTCCCCGCGAGCGGCAAGCCCCGTACGCTCAACGAGCTTCAGGCCGTGGCCTCGGAGCTCGGCCTGGCGGCGCGCGCCGTCCGCTGGAGGCCCGGGCGGTTCCTCGAATTCCCCTGCCCCGCGATCGTCCGTCTCGACCCGTTAAGTACGGCAGGCGTCGGACACTTCGTCGTGGTCCTCCGGGCCACGGGTGGGACCGTGCAGATCCTGGATCCGCCCGCGCCTCCGTCGCAGGTTCCGGAGAAGAAGCTCTGGCAAGTCTGGGACGGTATCGCGCTCCACATAGCCACCTCGGAATCAGACCCGTCCCGAGACGAGGGCGCTGGTTCCTTTCTTTGGGTTCCGGCCCTGGCCGTCGTCTGTGGCTTGTCGACGGTCCTGCTGCTCATGATTCCGGGAAGGCTCCGCAGGTCGGCCGGCGTCGCGCCGGCAGACGTCAATGAGCCGGAGGGACGACGCAGACGCAACGCCCGTTGGGTCCTGCTCCTTTCGGCCCTCGCGCCGGGCGTGCTCCTCTCTCCAACGCTCCTGAAGTGGGGGGCGCAGCGTGCCTCCGCGATCGAGCGGGCTGGCATCGAGGGCTTGCCGCCCTTCAGAAGCATCGCCGTCGACACGCGGGCGATGAAGAAACAAGGGAAAAAGCGCGCTTCCGTGCATTACGTCCTGCGCAACCGCACGACCAGAGCCGCCGTCATAGCCAAGGTCAGCACGAGCTGCGGTTGCGCTTCGCCCCGGCTGCCGGCACATCGAATTCCGGCAGGAGGTTCCGTCGAGCTCACCGTGGACGTTGAGCCTCTGGAGAAGATGGTCCGCGCTTTCACGATCGATGTTCTCTTCAGTCATCCGGAGAACTATCATGTGGAGTTGTCGGGCAGCATTTCCGAGCTTGCAAGAAATGAGTCTGGCCCGGACCACTTTGACAACGGCAGCCTTGTGCCGGACAACTCACGGACGCCCCCTTCGGCTGGCGCCGCGACGGAGCCTTCACCGTGACCCCTCGACGTACGATATTGGTCAGCTTCGCGACGGCCGCGGGTCTTGCCCTGGCGGGTTGCCTCATCGGGGGCGGTCTGGGGCGTGTCGCGCCCGGAGTATTTCGGTCCATGTTCGGGGTGGCCGCGGGCGAACCCTTTGATTCCGCGACCGTCGGCCTCGGGGTGGGAAGCATTGTCGGTTTCCTGGCGGGCACGATCGTCGTGGTGATGGGCGTGGCTCTCTCCGTGGCTCCGGGGCTGCGTCGCTGGAGGCCGTTTCCCCCAGGGTCGCGCCAGATGACCCTCGGCGGGCTCGCCGTGGTGATTGCCGTGGTCGCGGGCGGGCTGGCCTGTTTGAGGGAGCCGTCGCCCATCACCGCGGAGCTCTTGTTCGGTCTCACGGCACTGGCGCTGGCCTGGGCGACACTCCGCGTCGTCGGCAGCCCACGACGCTCGCGCGGGTTCGCCGCCGGTTTCGCGGTCTTCGGCTGGACCTATCTCTTGCTCAGTCTCTTCCCCGAGTCGCGGGCCCAGCTGCCGACGAGCCGTCTCCTGCCAATCATCGAGGAGCGAGTGTCGGGGACTTGGAGGAGGGGGGTAGAGTACCTGTCCTTGGAGATGAAGCCGTTTCCAGCAAGCAAGCCCTTCGGCACCTGGGAGCCTCTCGTCAGAACCCGGGCGGGATTCCCTGGGTCACTGGAGATCGACACAGTCGAGCCGGAGTTCCGTCGGATCGGCCACTCGCTGGCAACCTTGCTCGTCGCGACAGCCGGGGGGATCGCCGGTAATGCCGGTCTCACCCGGCGCCGGGCCGCGAGGAGAACAGCAACGGAATGAATTCCGTTCTACGCGCCCACCAAAGCGCTGCCGTGGAGCAGGCTGGAGGAATAGGTCAATGCCGACGCATGGGTGTCAGTGGCTGCCTCGGCGCGGAACTCGCGGCCCTCGCCGACGGCCGTTGATTCCTGCCATGGAGCAGCTTCCAGCCGCTTGAGCAGAGTCTCCACCGATGCAGCGTCGGGCTGGGCCTCGGTCTTCGCCTCCTCGAGCGCATCCATGACGAATCCCGAGAGCAGCCGGTCCCAAATCTTCCGACAGGTGGCCGGCTTGTCGAAGAGATCGAGGGCGACGAGGGAGGGCCCGACTGCCACGGCCAGGCCGCTGGCGCCCGCGACATACCCCAGGTGAGCGCGAAACTCCTCGATCCGGCCGCGGTGATTTTCGTAGGTGTCGGCCATGGCATGCGTCTCGGAGCTGGAGCCCAGCGACGACATCTGCCGGTTGACTTCCGTCCAGACGGCACTCTGGTCGGAGCGATGGCCCTGGCCGGAACGAAGCGAACGCGAGACGGACGACTTGAGCGATCGTCGGAGCTTGGAGGACGAGTAGCTGTCGCTGGGAGAGAACTGACGCGTCCGGAAGCGCCATCTCCCCTGCTCCACGCAGCTCACCGGGATCGTTGCTTTGGTCCTGGCACCGATCAGTACCGAGGTGTTGAGCACCCGATTCTGTTTGGCCCCGCGCAGCTCTTCCCCTTCGAGGAACAGCACCGGCTGGTCTCCCTTGTTGTCGACCAGGAGTGTCGGGACCGAGCCCGACTCGCTGACTTCCTCGACGGCGACGGTCCCGGCGGCGACGGCCTCGTCGGCCAGCAGGTAGTCGACTTCCTGCGTGGCCGCAATCGACGGAAACAGCGGAAAAACGGTCAAGGTCTCGTGGCTAATTGGCTGGCCCACACGAATCCTGGCAAACGCGGGAATCGCACTCATGGAAAACTCCTTGACCGGCAAACAGGAACACTCGCCTTCGCCCGCTCCATTCCTCGGAGCGGCTCGTCCTCTCTTATCTTACATCAAGGGCGGCCGATACGCGCCTCGTTTCGTTCCGGAATCGTCGAGAAAGCCAGTCGGTCCTATCATCGCCCCTGGGCACGGGATACGATGGGCCTGTCGAGTGGACGATGTCTGGTCCGGCCGTACCGGGCTCGCTCACTTCCTCCTCTTCCGAACCGCGTCGCGTGCTGGAATTTCCTTATATGAATCCAATCAAGATAGGATTATTTGGCATTGGCCTGGATGCCTACTGGCCCCAGTTCGAGGGCCTGAAGGATCGGCTCGAATCGTACCTGGGGCGCGTCCAGCGGAAGCTCGAGCATCCCGGCGTGGTCGTGATCAACCTGGGCCTGATCGACACCCCCGAGAAGGCCTTCGAGGCCGGCCACGCGTTTCGCCAGGCGGATGTCGACCTGATTTTCCTTTACGTGACGACCTACGCGCTCTCATCAACCGTGCTGCCGGTCGTGCGCAGGGCCAAGGTGCCGGTCATCATTCTCAATCTCCAGCCTGGACCGGCCATCGATTACGCCTCGTTCAATCGTTTGGGCGATCGGACGCGGATGACGGGCGAGTGGCTGGCCTACTGCTCAGCTTGCCCCGTCCCCGAGATCGCCAGCGTCTTCAACCGCACACAGATCCCGTTCCACCAGGTCACCGGCATGCTCGATGATGATCCCGCCTGCTGGAACGAGGTGGCCGAGTGGATCGACGCGGCCCGCGTCGCGCACGTCATGGAGCACAACCGGCTGGGCGTCATGGGCCACTATTATTGCGGCATGCTCGACATCTATTCCGACCTGACGCAGCATTGCGCCCATTTCGGGGGACACATCGAGATCGTCGAGGTGGACGAACTGGCTGCCTTGCGCGCGGAGGTCGATGACGACGCGATCAGCCAGCGGGTCGCACACTTTCACGAGGCGTTTGACGTCCAGGCCGACTGTCCGGCCGAGGAGCTGGCTCGCGCGGCGCGAACGTCCGTCGCCCTGGACCGGCTCGTCGAGGCGCATCGCCTGGGCTCGATGGCCTACTATTACATGGGCGTGGGCAACCCGGCCAATGAGGACGCGATCAGCTCGATCATCCTGGGAACCTCGCTCCTGACCGGCCGGGGCATACCGGTGGCCGGTGAGATGGAA
>JBMFUH010000580.1:0-4889 GCA_049966735.1 Isosphaeraceae bacterium | reverse complement strand
GAACCTGGGAAAGTGGCGTAAGGCCTCCAAAAAACGAACCGCGTCTTACACCCCCGCCGGTATCCCGCCGGTCGCCTTGACATGGACTCCGTCCAGGAACCAGGAACTGGCAACTGGCAACTCTCGTCCAGACGCTCCCGCGGGTCGGCTTGACCTTGACCCGAGGCGGGCAGACAATACTTCGGCTGAATCGTGCGTGAGTCGTCTTGCCGCCGCTTTCCGTCGAAGGATGGCCCTGAACTCATGGCGACCCTCGATCGTCCCAAGTTGCGCCCGCTTTCCGCATCGCGGTTTGACCATGAGGGGCGATCCTATGCCCTGATTCAAGATCCCCTGGGTGCCTTCACGAACCCCGTGCTGGTTCCCCTGGACGTGTTTGTTCAGGTCTGCTGTCATTTCGAGGGGGAGCTGACGCTCGATGAGATCATCGCTCGGGTCCATGCCCAGACAGGTGCGTACCTCGCCCCCCAGGCCCTGCAACGGTTGATCGCCGAACTCGACACGGCGATGGTTCTTGATGGGCCGACCTTCGCGTCCTTCCAGCAATCGTTCCGGGACAAGGAAGAGAGGCCCGCCGCGCTCGCGGGACGGTCTTATGCCGCCAGCCCGGAGACGTTGCGGCAGCAGCTTGGCCACTACTTCGCCAGCGCGAAGGGGGCCGGTCCGCCCGCTCTCTGCCCGCCTGCCGCGTCCGCTCCGCCGCGGCTCCGCGGGATTCTCAGTCCCCATATTGACTTCAACCGGGGCGGACCAGTCTACACCTGGTCGTACAAGGAACTGGCGGAAGACACCACGATCGACACGTTCGTGATCCTGGGTGTCGCTCATCAATACTGCCGCCGCCGCTTCGCCTTGACGCTCAAGGATTTCTCGACCCCGCTGGGCGCTGTCCGGACCGACCGGCAATACGTGGAGCGGATCGCACAGGTCGCGGGATCGGAGCTGTTTGACGACGAGCTGGCCCACAAGGGCGAGCACTCCATCGAGTTTCAGGTCGTCTTCCTCCAGTATGTCCTGGGCAAGGAACGCGGCTTCTCGATCGTGCCGATCCTGGTCGGATCGTTCCATGACTTCCTCCAGCGCGGAGTCGACCCGATCGACGACCCGGAAGTGAGCCGGTTCGTGGAGGCCCTGCGTCTGGCCGAAAGGGCCAGCGGCAGGAACGTGGCCTACATCGGCGGCATCGACCTCTGCCACGTCGGACCCGAGTTCGGCGATCCCGCGCCGGTCGATGCGCGACTTCAGGAGATGGTGCGCCGCTTCGACAGCGAGATGCTGCATCACGCGGCGGCCGGCGACCCGGCCAACTGGTTCCAGACTGCGGCCAATGTGGCCAACCGCTGGCGCGTCTGCGGCCTGGCCGCCACCTACACGATGCTCCACGCCATCGGCCCGGCGCGGGGCCGCTTGCTCCAGTACGACCAGGCCCTCGACGAACGGCGAACCTGCTGCGTGAGCTTCGCCAGCATGGTCTTTCACTCCCCGGTCGGCGCGCCGGCCACCGAGCACTCTTCCACCAATGGAAACAGAAACACCTGATCGTCTGAGTTCTCTGGCCGAGGAACCCAGTTCGCCCGCGCCAAGGTGCCAGCCGCCGGCCGACGTCCGCCGGGAGGTGGAGCGGTACGAGCAGACGGCCGCAGTCGACGTCTGGGCCGGCCCGCGCTACCGGATGACCTATCGCACCCTGGGCGCAGGCCCCGCGCTTCTCTGGGCGCCGGGCATCGCCTCGACCTACCGGGTCTACGCCATGGTGCTGAACCGCCTGGCCAGCCGGTTTCAAACCATCCAGTACGAGTATCCTGGCGACCAGCCTGGCGACGGAGCGCGGTTGAGCCGGATCTCTCACGCCAACCTGGTCGACGACCTGTTCGGCCTGATCGACCACCTCCAGCTCGATCGGGTCTTCCTGGCGGGAATCTCCTTCGGCGCGACGGTCGTTCTCTCGGCCCTGGCCCGGCAGCCGGAGCGGTTTCCCCGGTCGGTGGTGCAAGGGGCGTTCTCGCACCGGCACTTCACGGCGGCCGAGAAGCTCGCGCTCTTTCTGGGCCGGCGCATCCCCGGCACCGCGGCGCGCTTGCCCTTGCGGCAGCGTGTGCTCACATACAACTCCCGGCTCGATTTCCCCCGGGTCATCGAGGACCGCTGGCCGTTTTACCTCGAGCAGAACGGGCTGACCCCGATCAAGTCCCTGGCGCATCGCAGCTCCCTCCTGACCCGGCTCGACCTGCGGCCGATCCTGGGCCAGATCACTTCCGAACTCCTGTTGATCCAGGGCCGCGAAGACCGGATCGTCCCCGACCGTTACTTTCAGGAGCTGAAAGCCGCTCTGCCGCGCGGCGAGAGCACCGTCTTGCCCACCGTCGGCCACATTCCGCATCTGACGCACGCCGAGGCGCTCGCCCGCCTGATCGGCGACTGGCTTCTGCCCTGCGGTGAAACCTGAGCCAGCTCCGGCTGCCCCGGCCCCGCCGGCTCCCCCTGCCCTGCTCATCAGCCCGAAAACGGTTACCGACCGGAGGGTTCCTCGTAAGCGCGAGGCAGGATTGGCCTCGGTTCAGTTTTCCGCACATGAGATGAACCGACACCGATGATCTCTCGCTGCCAGCAGAATCTCAATCCCACCACACGCCAAGAGGTTTCATTCCTATCGGTACTTCAACAATTTCGATCGGATACTCTGGCCAACCAACTCTTACCGCATCGCCACGTAGTCGTTTCCCGAGGTATTGCTGGATGTCTTGCTTTGCCAGGGAGGTAATGACCCACACTGTATCGGAGAACGGCCATTCCTCTGGATCATCCCAAGACTTGATCTCAACACGCACATCAGCAACCTCTTCCCTGTCCCGAATCCTCTTGAATACTTCGTAAAACTCCCCAGGACAAACGCTGCCGGGAAGGTTGCAGCCGATGGAGCCATATCTTCGTTGCCCTCAAAGAACTCCTCAAGCGTCAGGAGAGGACGTGGCGTGCTCCCGTCATTGATCGGTCCATTGCGATTGATCCGCTCTCTGAGACTGTCGTGCGGCTTCATGGCACTACCCGTGGACAAAGACGACGATCTCTCCTCTCAGCCCTCAGCGTCTCCCACCGCCAACGAGCGTGAACTTCAACCCGTCCAATGTCAAACTGGTTTTCGACAGTAAGTTCGCCCGTTTTCGACGTAAGTCCTTTCGCCATGGGCCGAGTTTCCTCCGGAGCGGCGATCTCTGGTGCCACGTTGCGAGATTTTTTGCGCTTGATTTACTGAGTTTTTTTGTCATTTTCATGGTGTCCCGAACAGGAGGACGCCATGTTCTTCCGCACCAAGACATCTGGGTCACGTACCTATCCAGAAGTTTCCAGGATTTGTAGGTGCATTTTATGTAAGTCGCATCAGCGCAATGATTTACATCCTGATCTAAACGGATGGATAGATCGGCGCGCAAGTCAATTCACTGCAAAGTGTTACGACGAATGCACCTACGAATCCTGGAAACTACTGCCTATCTCCAGGTCGTCGAGAACCGCTGGGAAGGTGGTCGCTCCCGGCAACGAGTCGTCGCCACGTTGGGACGGCTCGATGAACTCCAGCGCAGCGGGCAGCTCGACGCGTTGCTCGTCTCCGGGGCTTGTTTGGCCGAGTCGGTGCTGGTCCTGACGGACCATGCACAGGGGAAACTTCCGGGCTACGCCAGCCGCCATATCGGTCCGAGACTGGTCTTCCAGCGGCTCTGGGAGCAGACCGGCTGCCAACATGTGATCAATCGACTCCTCAAGGGCCGCCACGACGAGTTCCCCATCGAGCGGGCGATCTTCCTCACCGTTCTTCATCGACTCTTTGACCCGGGCAGTGATCGCGCCGCCGACAACTGGAAGAAGGATTATCAGATCGAAGGATGCGAGACTCTGCAACTTCATCACCTCTACCGGGCCATGGCGTGGCTCGGAGAGGAACTGGCCGGCCCGGAACAGGCGGGCAAGACACCGTTCGCGCCGCGCTGCACCAAGGACCTGATCGAGGAGGGGCTGTTCACCCACCGCCGCGATCTCTTCACCAAGCTCCAAGTGGTCTTCTTCGACACGACCAGCATCTACTTCGAGGGCCAGGGAGGAGAGACCATCGGTCAACGGGGGCACAGCAAGGACCATCGGCCCGACCTCAAGCAGATGATCGTCGGGGTGGTGCTCGACAGTCAGGGACGGCCGGTCTGCTGCGAACTCTGGCCCGGCAACACGGCGGACGTGACCACGCTGATCCCGGTGGTCGATCGCCTGCGCAAGCGTTTTGGCGTCGGTCAGGTCAGCATCGTGGCCGACCGGGGGATGATCAGTAAGGTGACGATCGAGGAACTGGAGAAGCCAGAGCGGAAGTGGCTGTACATCCTGGGAGCGCGGATGCGGGCGCAGAAAGAGGTCAACGAAGAGGTCTTGGCTCGCGCGGGCCGCTATCGGGTCGTCCGTCCCAAGGGGGAGGGAAGCGATGCCCCTTCACCTCTGGATGTGAAGGAAGTCTGGGTGGAGGACCGGCGGTACATCGTCTGTCGCAACGAGGACCAGGCGCGTAAGGACGCCGCGGACCGAGAGGCCATTGTGGCGTCGCTCCGCGAGAAGCTCCAAGCCGGGGAGAAGTCACTGGTGGGCAACAAGGGGTACCGCCGCTACATCTGCTCAACTGGTCCGGATCACTTCCAGATCGACGAGGCCAAGATCCGGGAAGAGGCTCGCTATGACGGCAAGTGGGTGCTCCGCACCAACATGGACCTGGACGCATCCGACGTGGCGTTGCAGTACAAGATGCTCTGGATGGTGGAGGCCTACATCCGCTCGTGCAAGTCGCTGCTGCATACGCGACCGATCTACCACAAGTGCGACGAGACGATCCGCGGCCTGGCCGCCCACCTCGC
>JBMFUH010000579.1:0-4896 GCA_049966735.1 Isosphaeraceae bacterium | reverse complement strand
TAAGCCGTCCCACCCGCCCCGACGCTGTTCCCAGGCGAATGGGGCAGGGGCCGACCTTGGCATGGGCCCGTTCAGTCGGGCGGCACACTTGCGTTTGCGCGGACACTCCGGCAGATTCTGCGCACTACGCGCCGCCCGCGACTGGGAGACGCAATTGCCCAGATCACAGCACCCAAGGCTGACGACAACGCCAGGACCCAAATCGCTCGAGTGCCCCTGTTCGGCCGGTACGGCAAAAGCGCCATACCCGTCCATCCCGGAGCGGCGACCAGGTCGGCAGCCTCCACGACCCTTGGCTCTGTCGCGGGATCGATGACCTGGACCAACTTACCCGAGTGGCCGACGGGTCGGACGAGGACGAAGTGGCCGTGGACGCCGCGCTGCACGAGAACCAGCGCGCACCGGTCCAGTGGTGGCGTTTCGAGACTGAGCCGCTCCCCGGACAGTCGAAGGCCGATCGAGCCCGCCGCGCCCCGCAGCTCGGCCATTGAGTGACCCTCAGGTCCTGGCGGAGGCAGCCTTGACTCGAGGGCGGCTATGTCTGTTGGAATCCCCTCGATCGCCAGGAGCATGTGAAGTGCGAGTGTGCCGCAATCGTAGCGATGCTCATCATCGCGCCCGCGTAGCCCGTCAGCACGAGAGGGATAGCCAGACAAAACGAACGGGAGGAACACCATGGCAGCCCCGACCCGCACCGATCTTTTCATGTGAGGAACCCCGTCCGTCTGGCGAGAAGGGCGACACAAAGTGCCGCGACCCCCAGAACCCCGAGACCCCATTGCAGCGCACCGACCCACGTGATGAACCCTTCCCCTGCCGGAGAGGCGTCCAACTGTCTAGCCTGCCTGTCGGCCTGCGCCAGTTTATCCATCTGGCGCCGTTGCACGCTCACGGGATCGTTGGACAGTGGCTGGGGGGGAGGCTTCATGGGCGTCGCTTTGAAGTCCTTTCGACCCTTAGCGAGCCCGTCCGAGTCGGGGCGAGGCGGCTTCCAGTCGAGTGAGAAGCGAGAGTCCGGGAGGACCCTATTCAGCACGAGAGAACCGTTAACGACGTCATAGCACTCGTGAAACACCGGCGTTCGGCGGTACTTGCCGACGCCGTCGGCAAACGAATCGAATTCGGCGTGCGTCGGAAACCAGAGCCGCCTCTTCTGCTCGTCGAGAACAGGCGCAAGGACAACATTGTGCACCCGGAAGACGAGATTGGAGCCCCAGTAATGCTCGTGCCTCACGACATGGCCGCCGTGCTCAAGGTCAACCCAGTAGCGCGACCACTTCTTGTATGGTACATGGTTCTTGGGGAACTCGTCGATGTTGATGCGCGCCGTTGGCGTTCCACCGATCTCCTCCCAGCCCTCATGTGTGAATTCGATTCGCGCGACACTGTAATCGAGCTGTCGCCAGTACCAGAGTTTGAGAAATCGCTCGGGGGACCCTTCGAATGTGCACGTTCCGGTAGATGCATTCTCGCGCCTGCGGAGGCTGCTCACCCCCTTCATGTCGGGGTATTCACGCGTGTCAGCCAGAGCTCCCCTCAACTGCGCGATCCTACGGTGGAGGAAATTGCTCGGGTCGGGGTGCCTCGCGTAAAGGTCAAGGTATTCGGCCCCGTCCTCGCGGAAGGCGTACCGCGACTGGAAACGGTTCCAGGTCTCCGTAGTGCCGACGGCTCCGGATTCTGATGGAACGCTCATCCTGGTCACGGTGCCCTCGCACAAGAACTCAACGTCGTGAATGTCCGAGTGCAAGCCGCGCAGAACGCGCATGAACTGCTCGCCGCTGAACGAACCACCGCCGTGCGACAACACAACGAGCAGAGTCAAGTGGATCATCTATACCTCCCATTGAGTGCGTGAGCATCCGCCCACGTCAAGCGAGTGGGGTGTTCTCGGACCTCCACGATCTCGCGAATGTCCCAGTCTCGGTCCCGGGTCCATGTGCTACGCAACGGGCCCGTCGGCATAACGTGTACGGACCATCAGAAATGGTGTACAAGGAGGGACCTCCGCCCCACCCTGGCCGTTCGATGGAGGGTCGACGATGACGGCGGTGGCGACGTCGGGCCGTAGCCCCGATTCAGGGTCGCGAAGGCTGCCCGGCCCTCGATGACCACAGCCCGCTCCCTCTGGCGCCAGTGGGTGGTCTGAGCGCTGAGGAACTTCCGTTGGCACAGGCGTCTTCTCACGCGTATCGAAACGGAGGCGAGTACGCCCTTTCACGTTGGCGAGGGGGATACCTTTCGGCAAGCCGACCACGAAGCCAAGCTATGGCACCACCCTGCGCCCCTCGACACCGCACTCGGGGCCCCGCCAAGATTCGTCTGGAAGCAGGTGTAACGGACCCCGGTCGGAGCCGACCGTTCCCCGGTGTACCGTGTCCCATAACTTCATCCTGGCACGGTCACCCGTTAAGTTCACTAACAAAGTATGGGTAAGTGCCGCTGCACTGGGCGTTTTGGTTCACCGGATTCTGGCAACCACCATTTACGCAGTTACCTATGAAAAGCTGGAGAGTCCCGCATGATCCGCTGCCACCCCCAGGCATGATAAAGGAGCCGGGAAGGCCGGGGGGTGTCGCAGAACCCGACAACCCGGAGGGCCCGCTGCACTCGACACAGGGCGCCCCAGGAGCAAAGGTGCAAATGCAAACTGCCCCGGGAATGTTCAGTGAGTTCGCGCACGCGCAGTAATCGTCACCCCAGGACGCAGTATACGCCGTGTTGCCGCCGCAGGTGCTCACGAGGACGCTCTCGCCCAGGGTGTTGACCCCCTCGCGGCTACTGCGCGCATAGCGGCAGTGTAGGGCCGCCAAAAGCATAATCGAAACCAGCGAGACACAGATCGTCGACCGAGTATTCCGGAACATGTTGCGTCCCCTATCGTAATGGAAGAAGAACCTAAGCTGCGGACCGGCCTCCATGCTCTAACGCTACTCTCAGTCGACCAACTCGCCTCCGTTTCGGGTTCCGAACCCACGCCACACTTCGCGTGAGACGGTCCCTAGGATGAACCGGATCGAGCCGTCGCCGAAGAGCACGTTGACCCCTCCTGGATGTCTGCTTCGCGCCGTCACCATGTCAATCATCGGAATCATCCCGCCGTAGGTGCAGTCGGGGACGGTTCCGTTGGGCGTTTGAGCATGGACGTAAAGCGTGCGCTCCCGCCCCGTCCAGAACCACCACCGACCGCTGTACGCGAAGGCCTCGTTGTTGCCGGGGCGAGCCGCGATCCGGCACTCTGTGAGGATCTCGTCCGCCGTGTTCGCGACACCCCACCGCCTGAGAACGTCGCGCTCCGGGCTCGGGCTCGCGGAGCCGGAGCCACGAACTCGCTCGCTAAAGGCGGCGGTGTGGCTGAGGCCGTCCGGCACCCGCGCCATCGTTACAAATCCAATCTCCGGGAAGAGACCATTGCCGCTATCGGGTGTTTCCGCCTGGGTGAGGAACGACGGACCGTCTCCAGCGTTGCCTCGGTAGTTGCAACCGGTCCCGCCGAATGGCCCTCCGTCGGACGGGCAGAGGAAAACAGAGACACCCGTGTTGAGGACGGTGCCGTTGGCCGTGTTAAGCGCCAGTTGTCCAGCCGACGCGGGCACGAAATACGTATCGCTGGGCCATGTGCCCGTCGCGAAGTTGATCGCGTCGTAGAGGGGACGGCCCTCCAGGTAGCAGAGGAGCCGAGAATGGATCGAATAGAATCCCCCATACATTGAGCCGTCGCGCAGACGCGCGTTGGTCACGGTTGGAGGAAAGCAGTTATGCTCGCTGTTGTAACCGTGAAGAGCTAGGCCAATCTGGTGTAAATTGTTCTGGCACATCATCCGCCTCGCGGCCTCCCTTGACGACTGGATGGCTGGGAGAAGCAAGGCGGCTGCAACGCTTATGATACCCAAAACCACCAGTAGCTCAATGACAGTGAAGGCGGCCGTGGAGCGTTTGGTCATAACCCACTCCCCCTCTTCGCTGGAGGCACTACTACGCTGACGACGACACGCGATTGGTCGGGGTGATCTGTGATGATCGTCAGGTCCGACGACCCCGCTGAATGAGTCTCAGCGGGGTCGAGCGCGATTTCCAGTCTGTGGGTCTTACGCTTCGGACCCGTCGGCACCTTGAACGGGGTCTTGAGGAGAGGCGACAGTACCTTCAAGACGCGGAAAGGCAGGTCGTCCGACCGCAGTCTCACGGTCGCGCCAAGGGGACCCCGAGACGGCTGCAACACCAAGCCCGTGGGGCTGACTGTAATTGCGGGCGTCACCGCCCACGAGACGGGAGCTTCCTCGCGACCGCCGTCCGGCCAAAAAAAGGTGATCTCGCCACGTCGCCAGCCGGGACTGTCACAGGAAGGGGCTTTCAGCCGGACGTTGCGGAATACTTCCACCATGCGGCCCGCCGCTCGGATTACCCTGGGGGGTCCGACGAACTCGGCGGAAAGTGGTGTCGAGGCCGCCACAGATTCCGGTGGACCGAGACCTTCAGCGCCGTCTCGCCGGCACACCAGCCTGAGTGACCACTCCTGGGGGCGGTTGACCCGACATGCGAGGCCGCTGTCGACTGGACCTTGGAGATCCCAAGCAGAGACGAGGTCTGCACTGAGGACCAAGCTGATGGGTGCCGGGCCAGCGTCCGTGCCGACAAGGAAGGTGAATTGCTTTCGCCCAGACTGATGGCGGGCGCTGAAGACGACGGGAATCCTAGCGCGTCCCCCGGGCGGTATCACTGTGGGCAGAGGCCCCATCGCCGAACAGCAGGGGGTCAAGGGCAAACCGCTGAGCAGGCGAACCGGCCGAGAGCCCGGGTTCGTGACCGTAAACTCGTGCCGGTGCTGCTCTCTGTTTGAGATTACGGGCCCAAGGTCGAACTCGTACAACCGCAGAACGGTAGGACGCGCCTGGG
>JBMFUH010000578.1:0-4900 GCA_049966735.1 Isosphaeraceae bacterium | reverse complement strand
AAGTGAGGATTCATATCGTTGGCGATGTAGAGGTCGACCAGGCCGTCGTCGTTCACGTCCATGGCGACGACGCCGAAACCATGGCCGTCGCTCCGGGGGTTGGGAACGCGCTTCTTCGTCTTGACCTCGACCGTCTTCTTTTCCTTGGTGACCGGGTCGATCACCTCTTTCTGCTCCACCACCTCCTTCTCGACCGTGATCACCTGGTCGTAGACGTTGGTGAACGTCAGGTTTCCGTTGTTGCGATAGAAGAAGTGCTTGTCGGTCTTGATCGTGCGCGGCGAGGAGAAGAGGTAGATCTTTTTCTCCAAATCTCCGACCCTGACGTGATCTTCGACCTTCCACTTGCCGTAGTTGGTGACGTAGATGTCCAGGTCGCCGTCGTTGTCGTAGTCGAGCATGGCGCCGCCGGAGGACCAACCGTCCACGGAGATGCCGGCGGATTTGCTGATATCCTTGAATGTGCCGTTGCCGTTGTTGAGGTAGAGCACGTTGGGGCCGTAGCAGCACAGGAGGACGTCCTGGTCGCCGTCGTTATCGATGTCGCCGACGATGACCCCGGGACAGAACCCCCTGTAGCCCAGGCCCGCGGCCTCGGTCGTGTCCTTGAACTTGCCATTCCCCAGGTTCTTGAACAGGCGGTTGGAATCGTGCCGGGTGCCCGAGCCCAGCGGGAGCTGGCAGCAGGTGGTGAAGTAGATATCCATGAGACCGTCGTTGTCGTAGTCGAAGATCGCCAGTCCGGACCCGTTGGAGGTGGGGAAGTACTTGTCCGTGGTCATCCCCGAGTCCTCGACGAAGTCGATGCCCCACTGCTTGGAGACCTCGGTGAAGCGAAACGGGCTCGATTCCGTCTGCTTGGTCAACACGACGGCCGCGTCGACCACCGTCTGGCGGTCGCCCGCGATCGTCGAGAGCTGGTGCTTCTCTTTGCCCGCCTGGGAAGACCGGTTCGAGGCTGATTCTTTCCCCACTCCCTTCAAGCGGGAGGAACCGGCTGCCGTCCCCGAATGGTCGGCCGATGGGGCGGATGAGTCGCATCCCGCCACCAGCCCCAAAGATAAAGACAGAAGAGCGCCAAGGGTCCAGGAAGCCCAATTCCTAGCCGACCAACTTGGTCCCAATCGCACGTTCCCCATAAGAATACCTCCACGATACGGCTCATCCCGGTGTTAGGAAGATTGATGAATGCTGGCCTGTCGCCACCCGACCCGGCCGAGAAGGGTCTCTTCGAAGAACCAGACGGCGGAAGCGGGCCAGAAGGGAAATTGTAGCACGGAGGTCCGGCCGTTGTCCTCCCTTTCTGCCCGGCCGTCCCTGCTCTGCTCGCCTCTTCCGGGGATTGCCTGACGCGAAACCGTGTCTCAACATTCCCCGGTCGCCTGGCTGTCTGGCCTGTCATTTGCTTCTTTTACCGACAGAATCGAACGTTTAGGCAAATTGAGAAGATTCTGCTAGGATGTACCGGAAAATCGGTCAAGCTCGAACCGCGCCGGGGCGATATCTTCTCTCTAACGGTCTCGCATGCCCGGCGCATTCACCCAGGGAGTCAACGGATGCAACATCTTGTTCTCGCGATGGTTCTGGCAGGGACGCTATCTGTGACGTGGGTAGGAAACCAGGATCTCGCCAGGGCAGCCGCCCCTGCACCAACGAGCTATGTCGGGGTTGAGAAGGCGATCGCGTCGATCCGAGAGGGGTGGACGAAGCCAGGTGGGGCCGAGAACCCCAACGCGCCAGGCTGGAACGCCCTGTGCAGCAGCCTGGAAGCCGACTTGAAGGAGTACTCCCAGGCAACGAGTCCGGCGAACCGATTGACCCCGCTGAACCGCGTCTACCAGGTCTCCACGGCGCTCGCGTCGGTTCCCTGGCCTCCTGCCATGCAGCTTCGTGAAGAGCTGCGGCAGTGGCTCCGCCCCCGGGTTCGCCTGGCCTGGGCCGAACGCCGGCTGGACGACACGATTCGCGGTCTGCCCCGCACCGATGATCCGGCGGTCCAGGCGAATCGCCACCGCTGGGTTGAGTTCGTGGAAAACGATCTGGGGAAGGCTCTGGGCCAGTACAACAGCGCCACGACCGTGAGCCAGCGGCAAGAGGCCTTGAAGCAGGTTCACGAGGCTCTCGCGTCGCTCCGGACGCGCAATGCCCAGCGGCCCTGGCAACCCTCCAACGACCTCCAGACCGCCGTGAACGACCTGTTCAATCGCCCCAATCTCGACATCACCGCCGACATCAGCGTCGTCCAGCCGGTTTTCGAGCAAAACCTGGTCACCACGGGCCCCGTCTACCGCAAGGGTTACTGGTCGCAGGTAACCGCCGGCCCGAAGACGGGATTTGGCCTGCTTGCCTCGGACAATGGTATCGCTTTCTACAATAGCCAGCTCTTGACGAGCGTGACGCCGATCACGGACTTCAACAACCAGGTGGCCAGTGATCCGCAAGGCCAGCGCGCCACGAAGCTCTATACCTTCTCGGCAACCAGTTACGACTGGTCGCAGCTCACGGTCTACACGATCCTGACGACGACCGGTCTCGTGATCACTCCCGCGTCCAGCCACAACATCAACGCGGTCATCTGCTCGGCGCCAACCGCCGGGGGCGGCTTCGGCCGTCTTGTTGCCGGCCTGATCGGCATGAACCAGAGCAGGATCAACCAGAAGGTCTACGATGGAGCGATCGCCAATTTCCGCCAGCGAATTCCTCAGGAAGCCAAGGAAGAGGCCGAGGAGCGGATTGCCGGCGAACAGGCCACTCACAACGCTCAGCTCCAGCAATACCTGATCGGCAACGACATGGTCAAGTTCGCCGAGTTTCTGGTGACGGGGCTCACTCTCCGCTCCCGTCCGGAAGCCGTGTATGTCGGCGGCTTGTTGCAATCCCAGGCGGGCGACCGCCAGCGGGGCGCCGATGCGCCGCAACCTTCTTCCTTGGAAGTTCCCAACCCAGGTGTGACCGCCGACGTTCACCTGATCTCGGTGCTCAACAGCGTCGCCGACGGCCTGTACCACCGCCCCGAGGTTCAGTCCGTGGACAATCTCATGCTCGTCACCAAGGACGTCCCTCCTGGTTCCCCGCCCAAGGATGCAGTGAAAATCAGCAAGAACGTCGACTTCCCGACCTACATCAAGGCGGTGGACGAGGCGAGAAAGGCCAACAACCCCAAGGTGACCGCGCTGCGAGTCAAGCGGCCGCCGCACGCCCCCGAGTTCGCCGTCGACGCCCAGGGGCGCCTCGTGGCCCTGCTGACAGACATCGAGCTGGAAGTTCCCGCGCCGGACAGGTCGTCTCAGGCCGGGGCGATGATCGGCATCAGGGCGAAGGTCCTGCGCCTGAAGATCCCCCAACTCGAAGTCAGCCTGTCTTATACGGTGGATTCTGCCGATCCGGGCACGCACCAGATCAAGGCTCATATCGAGGAGTTCATGCCCGCGCCGACGTCGTCGGTGCTGGCGATCGAGAACGATCCGGCCCAGGGAAAGACGCTCACCCGCTTCAGCGGCGCACTGGTCATCAGTGCACTTGGCGCCAAGCTGCGCAGCCAGCCGCTGAGCGCGAACATCGCGAAGCTCGACATGCATGGATTCGCGGTGCAGTCTGTTTCCCAGCTTGATCCTTCAGGCTGGGTCCGCGTGACCCTGGCCCTGACCGGTACACCCACGCCCAAGGTTCCGACCGCTCCCGCCACGCATGGCCCGCCCACGAGTTCCCCCGCGGCTTCCGCTTCTCCCGCAGCCTCGACATCCGCGGTTCCCGCGGCATCCTCGCCGGTTGCCGCGGCCCGCTGAAAGCTGACTTTCCAGCCTCGCGGTATTTGCCTGGATTCGACATCCAAGCAACTATATCATATGTTACGAGCCCTTCTCCAAGCCGAGGAGGGCTCGTTACGTTCGAATCGAGGGGCAAAACCAGCTATTTTGCCAGGATAGCTCATTTTCGCTTGACCGACCATCTTCGCGCCCGGTAGGCTGTTCTGGATTATGCCGGATGGCCCGATCATCACCAGGCGAGTGTCGAGCGTGGGGAGCCTGGTCATGGTCCGTTTCGCGAACGTGCTCGGTTCGAGCGTTGGCGTCGTGCTCGGGTTGGTCATGTTGTCATCGCTGGCGCGGGGACAGGACACTCCTGCTCCCTCTCCTTCCGAGGCTCCCAGCTATTCCACTTCATCGCCGGGCTTGTTCAGCATCGATGCGTCGACGCCGAAGCTCACGATCGGCTTTCAGCTCGGAAAGTATGTCGACCAGCACTTCCCGGTCATCGGGGGGGCTGGTATCCGTTCACGGGTCGAACCTTTTGTACAGTGAATTCGTGGTGTCGTTAGCATGATACCTCAGCCTCCCATCCCTGAACTGGTCTGGGATACCGTCCCGCCGCAAGCCCAGGATGCTATCCTGGCCGTCTTGGACTCCCTTCAGGGACGGATTACGGAACTGGAGCAACGCGTCGGCGATCTGGAGGCCCTGTGGACCTTCGTGCATCACGAGGGTGTTGAGCCGACCAACAACGCCTCCGAACGCGCGCCGCGTCACGCGGTGATCTGGCGGCGGATCAGTGGTGGAACGGACAAGGAGTCGCGGCTCATATCACTCGGTCATTTCCCGCATCTTGCCGAGTGCCAGCTTGAGACGCTCCGCGAAGAATTTGGCGAGCGCTGAAAAAGCGGATTGGTGGCGAGGTCCACGTGGAGATGATTCCTTACCGGTAAAACGGCTGTCCCTTGAGCCACCTTGGCCCATGGACTGGCTCTGATTTCCCGACCTCCAGCGCTCCGAGGTCCGGCGCACGTCCTTTGAAATCATCATTCACGGTCGGCAGCACCACGCCTGCATCCACTGCCTTGCTGGTCGGCCTGAGCCGGAAGTTCAGGTCCACGGCATGATAGACCGCGTGGCGGCTGGTTGGA
>JBMFUH010000577.1:0-4915 GCA_049966735.1 Isosphaeraceae bacterium | reverse complement strand
CCGTCTCGCCACGCGCTTCTCTGGCCGCCAGACCTGTTCCCGAGCCCGCTCTGGGTTGACTCACCTTGCCTGAATCCGGGGGGCGAACCTCCCGCCGCCCTACCCAGAATAGAGGTCGGGCAGCCCTGGCGCGCCGGGATATCTCCCGGAATCATGATATTCTAATTTGTGGCTAGTGCATCTCCCACTTGATGAAGGGCTCTTTGACGTCCACCATGGCGTTGACGATCAACTCGACCAGCCCTCCATACGTGATGCCGCTTTTTTCCAGGGCATTGTAGTACTGAAGCATGTCGCGGAATTGCCCCTTGCAGTTGGAGCAAGGCGCACAGACGTATTTCTTGACCTCGGGGCCTGGTTGGTCGGCGAAGGCGTCGAGGACCTGCTTGAACTTCATCCGGCCGGCCACGCTGATCCGCCAGTCCGCGAAGTTGTTGGGAGACATCACGGCCATCCCACTCCCTCCGCCGCAGCAGTAGTTGTCCACGCCATGCGGCGTCATTTCCCGGAACTGGGGACAGAGATAGCGGAGGATCCGTCGCTGCGGCTCGACAATGCCGAGGTTGCGCACGATGTTGCAAGGATCGTGCAGAGTGACTGGAAAGTTGTTCTTGGAAGGATCAAACTTGATCTTGCCGCTGAAGACGATTTTTTCCAGCAGGGTCAAGCAGCTTTCCTTGGGCACGTTCAAGTCACCGATCAGAATGCGGTCAGATATGGTCATCATGACCTTGTGCATGTGACCGCACTCGCCGATCACGATCTTCTTCACCTTGAGTTTCTTGGCCAGTTGCGCGTGTCGCAAGGCAATCCGTGCCAACTGGAAATCATCGTAGAAGAGGCCATAGTTCACGCCGTCGTAGCCCAATGATTCCGACGACAACGTCCAGTCGATGCCCGCGGCGTTCATCACGATGGCGAAGGCGCCCGGGTTCTCGGGCCAGGCCAGGATTTCCCCCGCGTTGTGCAGCACCAGAACTTCCGCCTCCTGCTTGTCCCAGGTAGTCGCGGCCGGCAGCCCGGTCTGTTCCGCCATGTCCTCATCGATGAACTCGATATTGTCCTTGACCACCACGGTGTTCATGCCCGTGGACGAACCGACGGCGAGCTGGAGCACGGTTCCCTTCTCGTGCAACTCCCGAGGCGCCCAGCCCAGTTCCTGGCTGAAGAGCTTGCGCAGTTCGTGCGTGATCAGTCCATTATCGATGCCCACGGGGCAGGACTGGGCACAGCGCCGGCACAAGGTACAGCGATAGGAGAGCTCGTACAGCCGGGTGACCGTTGTCCAGTTCAGGTCGATGTCCTCGCCGGTCAGGCGGGCCAGGATTTTGCCACCCGGCCTGACATACTTCTTGACCAGCCGGCGCAAGACTTCGGAGCGGTAGGTCGGCCGATACAGCTCGTTGCCGGTGGCCAGGTATACTGGACAGGCGCCATTGCAGGTCTGGCACTGCAGGCAGTAATCGAGCGAGAGCAAGAGCGGCTGCAAGAACGACCAGTTGTTATTGACCTGAAGCAGCTTGTTGAGACCGGCGAGAAACCGATCGACGTACTCCTTCTCCTCGGCGGCGTCCCGGGGCTGGGGGAGGCTGTTGGCGATCACGCCATCGAGGTTGCAAACCATGCGCTCTTTGGCCTCGGCGGTGAGTTCTTTCCATTCCTTCCGTACGTTGTATTCCTCGTAGGGAGGAGGTAGAGGAATCAGGTCTTCCGGCCCCACGGGAGACAACAACTCGCCTTGCCGCTTGCTGATGTCCGCGAGAGAGAGATGTTCTTTCATTGCTTTCCTTCATTGTTGGCGATATCGATCCAGTTCTTCCTGCCATCTGCCTGAAGATGAGCCGCCGACCACGTCACCGGCTGCTCGAGCAACTGGAGAACTTGCTTCTCCATCGGACTTCCTGGAACCATGCTGCTGTCGTCCCAGCGAACCTTGTGGTAAGTGAAGTACTTGGCCACGAAATGCAACATCCGGGTGAACGGCAGGTAGGCCGCGAACAGCGAAACGAGCACGAGATGTGCTCTCAGAATCGCCGTCGGCGAAGTCGAGCCATCCCCCGTGAGCAAGGCCCGCGCGAAACCGATCAGCGCGCCGGCGAAATCGTTCGTCGCGACCAGGGCGGCCAGGCCGCTCAGGAAGACCAGGAGCAGGAATCCGAGATTGAACAGTGCCGCGTTGGTCCGGAAGGGCCTGAGCTGCGGGTCCCAGATGCGGCAACCCAGCAAGCCGACCGCCCCGACCACGCCCAAGAGGTGCCCGGCAGCCGTCAGTCCCAGGATCGCTGGAGGCAAGACCGTCCCGCCCCCCGGGGCCATTCCCGTCAGATCAAGGACCGCCCCAACCAGAACGATCCCGGCGGCAACGATCAACAGGTACATCCCGAAGTGAAACGGAAAAGAGAACCACCAAAGCCGCCGGTTGTTCTTCCAGAGTGCCTTGATGAAGACGATTTCCTCGAACATGTAGACCAGCTCGCTACGGAGCGAACGCTCGCGCGGCTTGGTCCACCATTCATAATCTTCAAAATATGAGCCGCCGTAGTGGCTCTTTCCCTTTTCATGCGGCACGGGGGCAAGCTCCCAGCGCAGATGCACGGGCAGCCTGGCCAGCCGGACCGTCCGCCAGACGGTCACGGTCACGAAGACGATCAGGCACACATAGACCAGGGCGAGTAGCGTAAAACCGGACATTTGATTCTCCTGGCCGAGGTTCTCGAGAAGGTCTTTGACCTACATCAGACAACCATCTGCCGGCAAAGGCTCCCATGCCCGGCTCGGCTCGGGGGACAGGACCATGGACGACCTGAACCGGCGGGCGGCACGAACCACCGCCGGTGCCCAACTCGTGCTGGCGAGGGCATGGAGGTGAGTGTACGAGGCCAGCACATTGCGGTGACAAACGCCGTCCCGCCGGCCGTCCATCCCGAAGCCTCGGTGCACGCGAAAAACAAAACCAAGATCCTTCACGGACGGCTGGATGTACGTGTAGTGGAACTCATGCCCACGCAGGGCCGTCCCCTCCGGGAAAAACGGATTGCTGGCCACGGTTTCCAGCTCCACATAGCCGTGTCCTTGCGGTTTGCCACCCAGAACGAAATCCAGTGGAAGGACCGCCGCCATCGGGTATTGCTGGTCCTGAACCCGGAGTGTTTCACCCAGATAGACCGCGCCGCCGCACTCGGCATAGACCGGCAGCCCCTGGTCGACCTCGCGTCGCAGCGACTGGATAAAGTGCTGGTTCGCCACCAGGCCCGCGGCCAGGGTCTCGGGAAAACCGCCGCCAATGTACAAGGCATCCACGTCCGGCAATGCCGCGTCACGCAGGGGAGAAATCTCCACGAGCGTCGCCCCTTCACGGATCAGAGCTTCCAGGTTTTCTGGATAGTAAAACTGGAACGCGGCATCCCGGAACACTCCAATGCGTGTCGGCTCGCGCCGCGAACCGCTTTCAAGGGTCGAAACGCCCCCAGGTGGTTGTAGCGGAGCGGCCTGGTGTGCCAGACGCTCGAGCGCCTCCAGGTCCAGGTATTTCGTGGCCATGCCGGCCGCCTGGTCCAAGGCCTGGGCGACCCGATCGTGTTCCGGAGGCGGCACGAGCCCCAGATGGCGTTCCGGCAGCGGCAGCTCGGTCAGCCTGGGAATCGCTCCCAGCACCGGCAGGCCGCAGATCTGATCGATGGCTTCCCTGACGACGGACTCGTGCCGGCGGCCGGCAAGCTGATTCAGAATCACACCGCGGAGAGGCACCTCGAGATCGAGCCGCTGGCAGCCCAGCACGAGCGCGGCCACGGTGCGGATGGCCTTGGTGCAGTCCACGACTAGAACGACCGGGGACTGCAACACTTTGGCCAGTTCCGCCGTGCTGCACGTGCCCTGGGCATCCAGGCCGTCGAACAGGCCGCGGTTTCCCTCGATGACCATGAGATCGGCCGGCCGGACCGATCCGACAACAGACCGCACGATGTCCTGAGGAGACATCAGGAACAGGTCCAGATTCCGGCACGGCCGGCCCGCGGCTCGCGACAACCACGAGGCATCGATATAGTCTGGCCCCTTCTTGAAAGGGGCGAGCTGCTGGCCCTTCCTGGCCCAGGCGGCCAGGAGTCCCAGGGTGATCAGCGTTTTCCCGCTGCTGCCCCGCAACCCAGCGATCATAATCCGAGGGATCGTCATGAGATCACGCCATGTCGATAAAGCCGCAGGGACACTCCTCCGAGCACTTCTTACAACCCGTGCAATTCTCCAACTTGAAGGTGTAGAGGAGGCCCTTGGTCATCGGTTTGACAATCGCTTGATCCTGGCAGAACATCCAGCATTTTTCACAGTCGAAGCAGTAGCCGCAGCTCATGCAGCGTCGCGCTTCCGCGACGACCTGTTCCGTCGTGAAGCCCTGGTTGACTTCCCGATCCAAGGCTTGCAAGCGATCCGCGACACCCAGCTCCGTCGGTTCATTGCGCTCCTTCTTCTCATAATGATCCAGCCGCATGCGGTCGGTGTGGATGACCGTCAAACCGTTCTTCGGCGCGGGCTGTCCGGTAAACTGGCCGTCGATGGCCTCGGCGGCCCGGCGGCCGTGGCCCACCGCCGTGGTGACCAGGTCCAGCCGGGTCACGTCGCCCCCGGCCCAGATGCCGTCGACCTTCGTGGCGCCCGTGCCATCCACCGCGATGCTGCTCTGGCCATCGACCAGCGATTCGAAGCCGGCGAAATCGGGCTTCTGGCTGATGGCCGAGATGATGGCGCTGGCGGCAATCTCGAATTCCGAGCCCGCCACCGGCACGGGCCGGCGCCGACCGGACGCGTCCGGCTCGCCCAGTTCCATGCGAATGCAGCGCATGGCGGTCACGCGGCCGGCCTCTTTCTTGAAGCCGACCGGCGCCGCCAGGAATTCAATCTTGATTCCCTCCTCCATCGC
>JBMFUH010000576.1:0-4918 GCA_049966735.1 Isosphaeraceae bacterium | reverse complement strand
GGCGAGGTCGGCGCGACAATCGCTCACCTGCGACCGGAAGGACTCGGCCCAACGTCCCGAGTCATCGTCTTCCTCATCCATGATCGTCGAATGGAGCTCCTCGACGAGTAGCCGCGCTTCGTGTTCCAGGCGTTCCAGCCAGCCGTCCCAGGCCTGCAAACCGGCTGGCTGCTCCAGCAGGAGCTTCTCGATCGGCAAAACCTTGGTTTGGTGGCGTTCATTGATCTGGCGCAGGGTGTCGGCCAGGCCGGCTGCCACGAAGGAGCCCAGCGCCGGTTGGCGGAACTTCTCTTTCAAGCCTTGCTTGAGCGCCACGAGACAGGCCAGGAAGTTGCCGCTGTCGACCGTGGAGATATAGAGGGGGGAAAGCGGCAGGAGCGTGCGCGTATCGTACCAGTTGTAGAAATGTCCCCAGTGTTTATCCAGCTTCTCGAGCGAGTCGAACGTTCGTTCGAGCCGATCGGCCAGCGTGTTCAGGCTGACGTAGCCCAGGTCGTGCGCGGCCAGGTACGAGAGGAGGAGCAGCCCCTGGTTCGTCGGCGACGTGCGGTGCGCGACGCGACCGTCGGGCTCTTCCTGGTAATTGTCCGGCGGCAGCCAGTGGTCCAGATCGCCGACGAACGTTTCGAAGAATCGCCAGGTCCTGCGCGCGAGCCGCCGCAGGGCAATTCGTTCGTCCTCGGTCAGGGTGAATTCCGCTCGGTTCCTGGGCCGGCTCACCCAGAACGCCACAAGCGGCGAGAGGAGCCAGGCTGCCAGAAAAGGAGCAGCGGCCCAGAGCGCGACTGGTCGGAAAACGGCGACCGCCAGGGCGATCGCCAGGGCCAGGGCCGAGGCGATCCACATACTTCTCGCGAAATCCTTGAGGCTGCTGCCCAGTCGTTGCTCGGCGGCGGCGGCGGTTTCCCACTCCAGAAGCTTCCGCCTCGTGACCAGCAAGCGCCAGATCGTCCGCGCGATCGCATCACAGCTCAAGCCGGCCTGGTCGGCCAGCAAGACGAGCGACAGGATGACCTGCCCCCCCATGGAGGGAATGCTCGCGCGCCAGGATGAGAAGCCGACGAGCGACCAGGCGCGGATGCATCCCGCGGTCGCTCCGATCAGCCATTTCAAGAAAGGGAGAGCCAGTACGGCGAGCGCGATTGAGCTCCAGAGCCACGGCGCCCCCGGCAGGACCGTCCATCCCAGAGTCAGCATGACCAGGAGCGCCGGCGGCACCAGGCTGCGGCGCAGGTTGTCGAAGAGCTTCCAGCGTTCGAGCGTCCGCAAGGGGTTCTGGCGCGTTCCCTCGGGCGCGGGGACTCTCGAACCCAGCCAGGGAAGGAGTTGCCAGTCGCCGCGGATCCAACGATGCTCGCGCCGGGCGTACGCGAGATAGCGTGCGGGAAAATCGTCGAAGAGTTCGGTGTCGCTGAGCAAGCCGCAGCGGGCGTAGTTGCCCTCGATCAGGTCGTGGCTGAGGATCTGATTCTCGGGAAACACCGAACCTGTCGCGGACTCGAAGGCCTCCAGATCGTAGATTCCCTTGCCGGTGAAACTACCCAGACCGAACAGATCCATGTAGGCGTCGGACGCCGCGGTCGAATACGGATCGATGCCGCCTGACGCCGCGAGCAAGGCGGCGAAACGGGAGTGTGTGGCCGCGGTCAGGTGAAAGCTGACCCGGGGCTGGAGCACGCCATAGCCCGCCACGACCCGGCCGGTTTGTGCGTCGAATTGTGGCTGATTGAGCGGATGAGCCAGCGTGCCGATGAGCCGGCCGACCGTGTCACGCGGCATCTGGGTGTCGGCATCCAGGGTGATCACGAACCGAGTCGGAGGCAACGATGCGGGATCGGCGCTGCGGAAAGCGTAGGTCGTGTTCCTGTCGCCCCGCAGCATCCGGTTGAATTCTGAAAGCTTGCCGCGCTTTCGTTCCCAGCCCATCCAGCAGCCCTGGGCGGAGTTCCAGAGCCGTCGGCGATGAAAGATGTAAAAGAGATCTGACCCGTTGCCAGCATACCGTCGATTCAGTTCCTGCACCCGGCGCAAGGCGTCGTCGACGAACGAACGATCGTCGGGCATTTCTTCCCGCGTTGCATCGGCGAAATCGGTCAGCAGGGCGAACCGGACCCCCGGCGTCGGATTAGCCAGGTAATGGGTTTCCAGCCGATCGCACAGGGTCTCGGCGCTACCGGGCCGACTCAGCATGGCAGGCACCACGACGAAGGTGGAAAACTCCTCGGGGATCGCCTCTTTGAACTCGAGCTTGGGCAGGACGCGAGGCGGCAAGAGCAGCGTGAGCAAGTGGTTCACCAGCCCGACTGTCAGCTCGCTCAAAGGCAGGAGCGCGACCAGCAGGATCAGAGACATCCAGTACCAACCGACTGTTCGGGCATCGCCCAGTGTTCCGCGACAAACCAGCAAGAAAAATATGATCAGCAGCGAAAAGAGTGATCCGAAGTAGACGGCGCTGGGGTGCTCGAGAATTGCCTCCAGGAGACGCTCACCGGCTGCCGTCCGGTAGTGGAACATGTCTTTGAGCGCGCGGACTCCTTCACCCAGCAGATAGTAGCCGACGTGTCCTTTCGCCTGGCCCTGGCTCATTCCGGCATTTGCCAGAGCGATGGCCCGCCGCGCCACGTCCGTCTCGTCGGCGTTCGATCCTCTGGCGATCTTCTCCACGATCTTCCGGTAGCGGTCGCTGGTGATGAAATCCTGCAGCGGATAAGCGCCGGCCGGATCCTGGCGGAGGATCTGCTGGACAAGGCTGGTGCGCTCGAAGAATGCGTTCCAGTCGACCGTCGAGAGCAACCGCAGGCTGATGACCGCGTTGCCGATGGTGACCTGGTTCGCGGCCTGGCGATGACCTTCGCGCGCCAGGACCTGGTCCGGGTCCTTGCCGCCGCGGGCAAGTTCGCCCTCGAGCCAGTTCATGACCTCAAGGGACTCCACGCCAAGGTCGCGCAGCAGATGAATCAAGCGGACCACGAAGGGATCGCTCAACTCTCCGAGTGGAGGAAATCTCCCCTCGGATCGCCTGTCGCGCGGAATGCGGCCGTGTGGCTCGCCTCGGGGCAAGAAGTCCTGCAACCACCGTTCCGCGCGCAGGCGCTCGGACCAGCCCCAGAGCATCTGCTCCGCCAGCCGCCGGAGGTTCTCGATCAGGACCACGCGGCACATCGTGGGTAGGGCCCAGAGCTCGCTGATGGAGAGAGACGCGACCTCCTGGAAAGCCTGGACAAATCGATCGATTCTGGGCTCGTCAAGCTCGCTGTCGGTATGGGCCACGAGCGTCAGGCCCAGAGCGTAAACGCGAGGGTAGCCCGCCACCGGAGGCGAGGCGAGTTTCGGCAAAATGGCGTCATAACCGCGCGGCAGGTCCAGGCGAACCTCGCGGAGGACGTCGTCGATGATGTGGAAGTTGTCGGCCAGCCAGTCGGCGTCGATACCGTGGATCTGCTGCCGCCCAGAGCCGAGAATCGCTCGCCGGGCGTTCAGCAAGACGCGCCGGTTGTCCATGAACCGCGCCAAGAGCGGACTGGACACGTGCCGGCGTGGCGCCAGTTCGCACGCCCTGGCGAGGACTCGGGCCCGTCCCCCCAGTCGCTCCAGCCCGAGCAATTCCCCGCGAATTGGCTCGTGAACGGGGAAATCAACCGGCAGACATGGCTCCTGCCCTCCGTGCTCAATCGCGACAGACGAAGGCTCGAGAGATGAAGAACTCATGCAGTTATCGTTCTCCCGGGATGTTTGCTCGGGAAATCGGCATCTTAAGGCATTCTGTCCCCGCTTGAGAACGGGGCTTTGTGGCACATCGTGAAATGCCCTTGTTCTTTGTCCATCCGCCTTCAGTCGGATTACCCAGACGCTCAGTGTTGTTCGGCGAATTCATCAATCGCCCCGCACGAGCAATTGACTCACGTCCCCCAGGTCGAATAGAACAGCTTGATCTCTCGCGTGATTCCAGCGCGAGCCGTATTCAGATCACCACGTCGCGGCCTGCACTCGCGGCCCCTTTGTTTGGATTCCCACATATGATCGCTCGCGCAGAGACACGCAAGCATCGCTGGATCGGACTCCTCGCGATCGTGATCGCCCTGGCCGGGCCGGTTTCGGCGGTCACTGCGGGAGAATTCAAGCTCAAAGATCGCACCTTGTGAGTGGCCGAGGGATTCGTGATCGAGCCGGTAGCCGGTTCGCCGCTGGTGGACCGGCCGATCACCGGCGCGTTTGATGAGGAGGGGCGGCTCTACCTGGCCGACTCGTCGGGGTCGAACGATCCCGTTCAGAAGCAACTGGCCGAACGCCCACACCGGATTGTCCGGCTCGAGGACCGCGACGGCGACGGCCGGTACGACACGCGGACGATCTTCGCCGATAAGATGATGTTTCCCGAGGGAACGCTCTGGTATCACGGTTCCCTCTATGTCTCCGCCCCTCCCTCCATCTGGAAACTCACGGACACCAGTGGCGACGGTGTGGCCGACCAGCGCGTGGAGTGGTTCCAGGGCAAGACGCTGACCGGCTGTGCCAACGACCTGCACGGGCCCTATCTCGGCCCCGACGGCTGGATTTACTGGTGCAAGGGCGCGTTTGCCCAGCAGACCTATGAGCACGTGGGGAAGAAGCCGTTTGTCACCCGTGCCGCGCACATCTTCCGCCGCCGACCCGACGGCGGCAGTATCGAGCCAGTGATGACTGGCGGCATGGATAACCCGGTCGACGTGACCTTCACACCGGGAGGCGAACGGATTATTATGTATACATTCATTCAAACTCCGGGCGGCGGCAAGCGCGACGGCTTGATCCACGCGATCTACGGCGGGATCTACGGCAAGGTTCACGGCCCGATCTTCGAGCCGGTACACAAGTGGACCAGCCCTGAGTTCGAGTTTCGCCGATTCTGAGGCGGATCGCGAGCGGCCCGGGGGGCGAA
>JBMFUH010000575.1:0-4929 GCA_049966735.1 Isosphaeraceae bacterium | reverse complement strand
GCTTCATCAGGAGTTGAAGCAAGACGGCGCTGAGGCCGAGCATCGCCGCCAAGCCGGTCATGAGCACGATCATCTCGATCATCGTGACGCCCCGGCGCTGTTGAGGGGCACGCACTCGTCCTGGACTGTCGACTGTCATCATCGGTCTGGCCTCCCGCGATAAATCCACGAGGTGAGGTGCACGGGTGCGTCCCATTCTCCCGAGCGGCCTTGCCAGCGCAGGGCGATGGCCACGCGCTTCGAGCCGGCGCCGCCCGCCCTGTCGTTCTCCCGCACGTCGACCTTCAGCTCGACGCCGGGAAGCGACTGCCGCGCCCGGGCGGAAAGCGGAATGTCGCGCGTTGATTCCGGCGTCACGCTTTCGAAGGGCCGGGCGGTCAGCCGCTCCATCACGTTGGCGGCTTCCTGCACGGCGATCTGCCGCCGTTCCCAGTTCCGCCGCTGGACGCCGACCCAGCCCAGGACCTTGACAGTCAGTCCCATGGCGATCATGAGCATGGCCGCCGAAAGGGCCAGTTCGACCAGGAGCGAGCCCCGGCGAGCCGGGCGCTCCGCGGCTTTTTTTCCGCAATGCAAGATCATCCCGTCAGCCTCCCGATCAGCATGACCAGGGGTGAGAAGAAGGCAAACGCCAGCAAGAAGACGAAAGCCCCGATGCAGACGACCACCAGGGGGAAAAGTGTTTGGATCACCGCCTGGAACCGGAAGGCCAGCCGTCGCTCGCCGGTCTCGGCCAGCTCCCGCATGGCCCAGGCCAGGTTGCCCACCGCGCTGGCCGAGAACAGCACCTCGGCGTCCGTTGCCCGGATCAGGCCCTGACGCTCCAGGGCGTCGATCCACGACCCGCCGTGCTGGACCTCGTCGTCGGCCCTGATCAGCCTGCGCCGGACCCACCACGTGGGGTAGTGGCTGGAAAGCGCGATCAGCCCGGTCTCGATCGGCTGGCCCGCCTCCACCGAGAGCGAGAGCGACCGCAGGATGAGCGCCGTGTGGCGTCGCTTGAGCAGGCGATCGAAGAGAGGCACGTCGTAGTTCACCCAGCCGGCGAACGAGAACGGGAGAAAGACCAGGAGCACGATCTCCAGGCCCGGCACCCAGCCCGTGATGAACAAGTACTTCACCAAGAAATGCGACGCCTCGATGATGAAGATGGTCACTCCCGGCAGCGGTACGCCGAAGTCTTTGAAGATCGCCTCGAACTTGGGGACGATGAAGTAAAGCAAGAACGAGCAGATCGTCTGGAGGGCCAGAAGCAGCCCCAGGATGTACGCGAACCGGCTGGCGATGGCCATCCAGATAGGCAGGTGAGACGCCCGGGACGACGCTGCCATCCGCAGCGCCTGGGCAAGCCGGCCGGTGCGGTGGCCCGCGTGAGCCAGCAGGACCGCGTCGCGCGAGACCACGCGGGGCACGCGCTCCAAGGCCTCCGGCAGCGAGCATCCCGAATCCAGGTGTGCCGCCAGGTTCATGATCCGCCGGCGATACTTGCCGCCGTACTGATCGGCGAAGGCCGCGACCGTGGGCGCCAGCGGCATTCCCCGCTCGGCGGCGATCGCCAGGATGGCCAGCAGCGAGTCTTGCTGCGCCGACCGCCTCCGCGCCACCATCACCCCGGAGCCGACCAGGAACGCGACAAACAGCAGAAGCGTGAAGGGGATGATCCATAGGCCCGTCATCACCACCAGCCAACAGTAGACGGCGACGGCGGCGACCAGGAGGATCAGGTGCCAAATCCGCAGGGAATCGCCCCGCACCACCAGGTCGCGCTCCTGCTCGTGTCGCCACTCTTCCAGCCAGTCCTTGAGCGGGCCAGGCGTCCCGGCTTTGCCGAGGTTGTCTGGCTGCAACTCGGGTTCTTTTTCCGCACCGTTCACGAGACGTTCCCTCGCTTATCCGGACAGCTTGCTGATCAATGTGAGGAGGGGCAGCATCAGGCCGATGACCACGGCGGCCATGCCCAGGAGGACGAACACGACCGCCATCACGGCCAGTACAGTCCCGGCGAACGTGGCCTGGGAGCGTGCCCGGGCCTCGAACATCTCGCCGACCATGTGGAGGATTTCGCTCTGCGCCCCGTGGTCGCCGGCCCAGCGCAAGAGCCTGGGCAAGCCGGCCGGCAGCTCGCGGCGCTGCATCATGGCCTGGGCCAGGCTGGCCCCGCGCTCGACGTCGTCGGACATCAACAAGCACGCCCGGTCCAGGTGCGCATTCTCGACTCCCTCGCCCGTCAACTGGAGGGCCTCGGGCAAGGGGAGGCGGCTTTCCAAAAGCAGCGCGAGCAGGTGGCAAAACTCGGCCCAGGCGATGTACCTCCAGACGCGGCCGACAATCGGTATCTCCGTGATCAAGCTGCGCCGTTGTGGAGCGCTCAGAAACAGCCGGATGAAGATCCAGGCCCCCACGATCGCCGCGCAGAGGATCGCGAAGATCGGCCAGGCCGAGCGGGCAAATCGCGCCACCACGATGATCGCGATCGTCAGGCCGGGCAGCGGTACGCCGAAGTCGCGGAAGAGGTTCTCGAACATCACCACGATCACCAGCGAGACGAACAGGAAGAGCGTCAGCGCCACCAGGATGGACAGCACCGGATAGGCCATGCTCAAGAGGAGCTTGCGGCGGATGTCGGTGCCGATGCTCATGTAGCCGGTGAACCGGCCCAGGATGTCGCCCAGCCGGCCCGACCGCAAACCGCCCAGAACCAGGCCGCGGAGGTGCGGCGGAATGCGGTTCCTTTGCTGCTCGACGGCTTTCTCGAGCGGAACTCCCGCCTCGAGCGCCTGGGACAGTTCGGCCAGCGCCCCCTTGAGCCGGCCGCGCAGAAGCTCCTCGCCGAGCGCCGCCAGGCCGGGACCCAGCGGCAGACCGGCCGCCGTCAGGCTGGCGATCTGCTCGCTCAACCGGGCGGTCTCGTCGCCGGAGAGCTCTCCCTTGGACTGAACGTGACCAGAAGAATCGGCCATCATCCCACTCTCGCACAACGTTGATGTTTCACTCTCGTCTCTTCCCCTCGTCAAGCGACGCGGCTGGCCCCACGACTACGGCGCCGCCAGCCCCCGCAGCAGGGTAGTCAGCGGGACGAAGAGCGTCAGGCCGTAAAGCAAGGTCGCCGAGCCGCCGATCGCCAGCATGAGCAACGTGGGCAGGAAGACCTGGAGCTTCTCGGCCTGAAAGAGGCCCCGCTTGCGATACATGGGCGCCAGGTTGTGCAGGGACTGCACCAGTGTTCCCTGCTCCGATCCGGCGGCCAGCGTCCAGCGCAAGAGCGGCCGGAAGGCCCTGGAAGGAAGACCATTTACGACCTTGGCCGCGGGCTCCCCGCGCTCGAGGGCGGCGGCAAGCTGACGGGCCCCGCGGATCGTCGCCTGGTTGCCCGTCGCCTCGGCCGCCAGCGTCACGGCCCGGGGATACGGCACGCGGTGCTCGAGCAAGAGGGCCAAAAGCTCGGCGAAGCTGGCCGACTCGTAGTCCGAGAGCATCGCCCGCATCCACGGAAAGAGCTTGAGCACCGACCACGACGAGGCCTGAAACGACGCCGCCTGCCCCGATCGCCACCAGCCGAACAGAAGGAGCAAAAGAAGCACTGGCCAGAGCGGCCACCAGTAAGGCGCCAGCTCTCCCAGCGTCTCCAGCCAGTGCAAGGGGAGCGGGACCTTCAGTCCCAGCGTGTCGAACGCGGCGAGGAACCGGGGAATGACCACGACCACGATCCCCAGCAAGAGCACGTACGCCAGCGTGAGGACGACGATCGGGTACCAGAGGGCCACGCCAATCGTCGACCGGGCCTCGGAATAGCCCCGGACGTACCGCGCCAGGCCCTCCAGGGCCGCCGGCAGCCGGCCGGACTGCACTCCCGCCTCGACCACCGCCCGATACAAGGGCGGCGTCGATCGGCGCTCGGCCTCCAGTGCCTGGGAGAGCGATTCCCCGCGCTTCAGGCGGTCGCCAATTGCCCGGGTGATGCGTTTCAATCCCCCCGGCAACTCGCCGGCCGCTTGCAGGAGCCCCCGATCCAGCGGCACCCCCGCCCGCACCAGCGCGGTGATCTCGTCGTTCAAGGCGGCCAGCTCGTCGATCGTGATCGACCCCGCCTGTCCCGGTTCCTGCTCACCGTCCGCCATCAACCCACCCCCCGCTCGCCCGTCCAGGCCACCGCACCATCGCGCGAGCCTACGACATTTGTGCCAGCCGTATCTCACCACAATTGTCGGAGGGCGTCAAGGGGGAAAAAAAGAAATTCGTGGAACAGGATTCCAAATCTTGTCAGATTTTAATGATTCAGTCTGAATGACGAGATTTGGAATCTTATCCCACTCTTGGAGACCCCCAGCACGCGGCGGATCTCGAGCGGTGGGGTCAAGCCCTCGACCCAGTGTCCGAGGGCCTCAAGGGGGAAGTGGGAAGTGTGCCGCGCCGCCAATCGGGTGGCTGCGTCGTGTTGCATGGGCCACAGCTCCGCGCCTTGTTGATAATTCTAAACGCATCTTGCGGGGTTGGAAGCGTATGGCATGATTGCGGCTGGGAGTGGCTGTCCACGGTGGACAACTCCCACGGGTGCGGGGGCGCATTTCTGATTGTACGGATGCATCTCCAGGGGCTCCGTTGGCAAATCCGGAGTCAGTCAGGGTTCGCTCCTCGTCGTTGGGACGTGGGCCTCCCGCGCCGGAGTACTGCGCGTCGAGCGCCCACCATCGCGGACCCAGCCACACGCGGCACTGCAATCGGCGGAGGGCCGCAGTGTCAAGGACACGCGAAAAGATGACGCTCCCTGGCACCGGGGAAGGCGCTTGTGAGCAATAAGCGACGGGAGATCTGCGAGGCCGTTGAGGCGCTCAAGAGGGGCGACGAGCGCGCCGTCGAGCGCCTGGCTGACCAAGGCTACGAGAGGATGAAACGCCTCGCCCGTCCGCTGATCCGCCGGTTCGGGCTTGC
>JBMFUH010000574.1:0-4930 GCA_049966735.1 Isosphaeraceae bacterium | reverse complement strand
GCGGCGGTCGCGGCCGGGATTGGCCACCATGCCGACGTTGATTTGCCCGGGAAGCCAGGCCATGCGGAGGGCCGGTTCGGCCCGGAAAACAACCGCCGCCTGGCGATAGGCCCGGCGGAGCTCGGAGATGAAGCCGGTTGCCCCGTTCTCGGCGGCCCGGGCGTAGGGAGCGTAGATGTCCGCCCAGGTGAAGTTGACGATCAAGCAGCCGGGAAGGCCCGCGCGGCGGGCCGCCACCACCGGCAGCGGAGGGGCATCACAACACAAGGCAGTGATCCCTTGATCGCGCAGCCATTCTGCCTCTTCATCCACGCGCGCCTCGGCCTCGGCATGAACGCGGCGGGCCAACGCCAACGTGGCCGGGCCGTCGGTCGCCGTGCTGTCTCCCGGGGGATTGACGGCGCCCGCGTCGGAGATATGCGCCGTCAACTCCGCGGGACGCGTCAAACGCTCACGCCAGTGAGGGAAAAGGTTGGGGTGCGAGCGAATGACGACGGGCAGCTCGTCCGGAACCTTGTTGATCACGGCCACGGTTCGATTGAGATGGCCGAAACCATGGCTCGTGACATAAAAGGCGAGCTTCGCGATGCGCTCCCGCCCGGCAGCTTTCCGATTGGACACGATCAATCGTTCCTCGCTCCTGCGCCAGTTTCCCGGGCGGCCATCTGGCCGGGTTTGCTGGTCCAGAAGATGCCGCCCAGGACGAGAAGGCCGCCGGCAATCAGACTGGGAGAGAGGACTTCGTCGAAGAACCAGACGCCCCAGAGAACCGTCAACACGGGGGACACGTTGCTGAACGTGGCGACCTGGCTGGCATCCAGCCTGCGGAGCGAGAGGTTCTGCAAGGCCAGGTAGACCGGAGTAATGAAAAGCGAGAGGACCGCCATGCACTCCCACGCCATGACGGACGCCTTCGCGATCATCGGCGGCCATTCCGGCACGGTCAGCAAAGCAATCGGCAGCTCGAGCACGCAGCCGACAAAGAACGTCCCGACCAGCACCGGCAAGGCGCCATGGCGCACGATGAGGGGTTTGCTCAACGTCAGAAATGCTCCCCACGACAGCACAGCTCCCACCAGGAGCAGGTCGGCGATCATGATCGACCGGGCCTCGGCGGCGGACGCGGCGAACCCCCCCCAGATGTTGCCCAGCCCGATGAGCGCCACGCCGGCAATGCTGGCCAGCACGCCCCAGAGCCGCCGGAGGTCGAGGGCCTCATGACCGAGCATCCAGGCCAGGACCCAAACGACGAGCGGGGCGACGGCGTAAAAAAGGCCGACGTGCGAATTCGGGCCGAACCGGACCGAGTTCAGAAAGAAGTTCTGGTTGATCGGTACACACAAGGCGGCGACAAGCGCCAGGAGGGGCAAGTCTTGCCGGAGCAGGCGCCATACCGCGCCTCGATCGGAGAGAAAAGGAAGCAGGCAAAGCCCGGCGAAGCCGAACCGAAGGAGAGGCACGATGCCAACGGGCAGTTCCCGCACCGCGACCATCGCGATCGGCGACGTCGTCGATCCCAGGACCACCATGAGTGCCAGGTAAAGATAGCCGCGGAGGTCGGGCCGGTGCGACGTCGCCAAAGCCTCGTGGTGGGGTTCCTGTGGTCGCGCCGCCGCACGTTTTCCGGGAAGTTCCCTCTCGGCGATGATGAGAGGCCGCATGCTGATCTGCTTCGACCCCGTTACCACAGTGCTCATTTCAGATCCCAGGTCTTTCGCGATTCAAGCGACTTCGATCGTCCGGCCAGAAGTTTCGTCGATGCCATCGAAACCATCATAGCATCCCGGACAAGCGTATCATTTTGAGTACGCGGCGGAAGCCCAAGTCGTTCCACGAACTCCGACGCAACACGCCGAGACGAAGTTCGCGGCGTCGCCATGATTCGAAAGAGAGCGAGGCGAATCCTCGAGGGACCCGCCTTCGCCCGGTGGTTCCGGATCTGAGTTGAAGACGGCCGTTCAGCGGAACAGTCCAGGCGATCAGAACCGCGCCGCCTGAGCCACCGGCCAGAGGTCGGCCCGGTGGTCGTGGGCTCGCTGGAAGGCCCGTTCGCGTTCCAATCGAGTCTGCTCGTAGAGTCCGCGATAGAGCTGCTCGTCGATCTCGGTAAATGCCTTGCCGCGGCGGCCCATGACGATCCGGGCCGTGTCAAACATTTGTTCAAGGGAGAAGCCGTTGCCGACACGGCCGTAAAGCACCGCCGTGAACGAAGGGACATGCTTGGGCAAGAGCAAGCCGGCGGGCAGGACGTTGCACATCACGCCGATGGCGGTTCCCGTGTTGAGCATCGATCCCATCCCGGTGCGGGTGTGGTCGCCGATGAAGCAGCCGACCTTGGCCTGGCCGGTGGGGATCGGATCTCCTTGAAGGGGCACGCGGACCTCGCCGTAGTCGTTCCGCAAGTCGCTGTTGGAGGTGATGGCCCCCAGGTTCACCCACTCGCCGATGTAGGCGTGTCCCAGAAAGCCCTCGTGATACTTGTTCGAGTAGCCGTGGATGATCGTCGCCTCGACCTCGCCGCCGATCCGGCAGGTGGGACCGATGGAGACCGCCCCCCGGATGTTGGCTCGGAAAAGCTGCGTCTCCGGTCCGATGTAGCAGGGCCCTTCCACTCGAGTAAATGGCTGAATCCAGACGTTGGGACCGACGACGATGGGACCCGTCGTCGTGTCAAAGACCGTGTAGGGATCGATCCGCGCGGTGTCGTGAATGCGGAGCAAGTTCGACGGACCCACGAGTGCCAGCGTCGAGAGCTGTCGGTTGGTCACCGCGACCTGTCCAGCTTCCTGGAAATCGCGTTCGATGTGGGCACCGTTCTTGGCGACGAGGTCCCAGGGGCGGTGGATCCATTCCCCTCCGACTTCACTCCCCTTGCACCGTTCGACGATTCTCTCGAACCAGGCGTCGATCCCGTGGGGATGATCCAGCGAAACGGCGTCCTCGGGACCTACCAGAGCAAAAGCCGGCTGCCCTTCGCAGAGCCCCACGGAAGGGCCGTGGTGATCGGGAGCTTCAAAACCGACTGGAGGTACCCAGCGGCTATTCGCCACGATGACCGGCCCGCGCGCCAGCCAGTCGCGGTCGTTGAGTATCGTATGAGGATCGCGCTGGCGACGACCGGGAACCAGGTGGGAGCGAATCACTCCACCCCGTCGCTGCGGGCCCGGACCAACCCCGAACGCCCTGGCAGTCTTGTCGCCCAATGTTGAGCAGCCCAACCAGAGCTCATGAACCGGCCGTGTCAGTGTCAGCGGTTCGAGATGAGCGGCGGCGTGATCTTCAACGAGACAAAGACGCATGGTCTATTCCCTTCTCGAGGGCCTTGGTGCGAGATGATTCGGGCCGAGGCGTCGCATGCCCAGAGTCGATGTGCCTGTGCCGGGCTCAACCCCGCCCCCGCGAATACTACCGGGCATACCGCCAAACGGCCAGACGACTCGACACTTTTCATCAATGATGCATCCCTGTGTTGATTACTGGCAACACTCGAACGCTCTTGCATGCAATATCAAGCAGAGCGACCGTCCAGGTTTGAGCGCGATGTAATGCGCCTGGATTCACCCACCTGGTTGGCCCATTCTGGATGTCGCTGACATGATGAGAATGGCCTGTGAACAGGTACTCAGGTTCGAGCGCTGCGAGACGCTGGATTTCCGACACGGAATCTCCATGCGTGACGGCCATCCTGACTCCTCCCAGGGAGATCACGCCGCCGCGTTCCAGGCAGGTCCCGCCGCTGAGCGAGATCGCCTGCCGAATCGACTCACGGTCGTGGTCGCAGTTCCCGAAGACGAAATAGCTTGGAATACCAGAACACTCATACACCACATCGGGACCGGTGAGATCGCCGCAGTGGATCAAGGCGGTGGCCCCCTCTCTGATCAGCATGTTGACTGCGGCGCGGGTCCGCTCAACCTGGTCGTGCGTATCAGAAAGGATGCCGATCAGCATGCGAAACGACCCTGAGAAGAGATGTGGGGCGGGCCCGTGTTCGCCCCGGAAAGATGGCCACGTGTTCTTTATTTTATTCTGAAGGTCCAGGGGGACCTGGAGGAAAGAGGTCAAGAGGGACTGGCAAGGCCCGGTTTCTCCAGCTAGACTGACTATCAGAGTCAATAGGTCGGGACACTGGGCGCAAGCACGCACGTGTGATCGTTCGGGCAAGTCTGGGTTTCGATCCTGCGGACTCGGCATCCGATCATGGGGAACCGGGTGCGCGGTCGGCTGTTGGTGATCGCCGGCCGCGGGAGGTACCGGAATCGATCAAGTCTTCCGTCAGCCTGATGGTCCCGGGATCTCCCTGTCTTTTCCCGCGTCGCGCGGGGAGGTGTCCGATGGCCGCCGCAACTCGAACTCGATCTAAACCAAGAAAATCTCACGTCCGACCGCCCATTCCTGCTGAACGTCTTCCAGAACGTGATTCTTGCGAGAAATCTCCTTTCTCGCCGCGTACGTCACGCATCATGGAACCTCTGGAAATCGCTGAAAGACGCCAGGAAGCCCCGGAAGCCCGGCAAATCCAGGGTGTCGAAGCGCCCGACGCCGGCTGCGGAGAATCCGCGGCGGTTCTCGACCGCTTCCCGGTCGGTCGGAGCAGGAGTTGAGCGGTCGGGCCAGGCCGCCTCGATTGCCACAGGCCCCACCGCACGACTCTTCGGTGCCGTAACACAAAAAACCGCGAACGTCTTCGGGCGTTCGCGGTTCGAAAGTCGCGAGTCCCGGCTCATCGCGCCACTCGGGCATGGTTAAAAAGAGGGAACTGCCGGTCCCGGCGCGTGGCTCGAACCTTCGGCCGGGCAAAGCGCTGGAAGGTGTTTGATGTTTGGTGTTTAGTTGTTCACAGCCTGGTCCCTTGTGGCCAGTTCGCGTTAGTGTACAATCAGGGGTCGAAAATGTGGCACTTTTGGCCCCTCCAGTGCCACGCCGGGCC
>JBMFUH010000573.1:0-4931 GCA_049966735.1 Isosphaeraceae bacterium | reverse complement strand
GCCTCAACCAGAAAAAGACAGCGAGCCCGGCGACGATCAGGACAACGAGGACCGCCCAGATCCACACTCGCGAACGTCTCGGGGTGTCGAACTCGTGGATCTCGGGAGACTCCTCTCTGAACACCACCGCGCCGCCGCCATCCCTCGATCCGACGCTCCGCGTGGGAATGAGTTCAAACGCTTCTCTGCCAGCGTGTTATGTCAAGACAACGGTGGTGTTGGGCGAGAAGTGTCGAAATTCCGGTGGTGTTGGGCGAGAAGTGTCGAACAAGATGCAAAGAATCCCGAGCGTAACGGTCAGCTCGATCAGCGTGAAACCGCGATCTGGGACGTTGCGTTCGGTACGGCAACCATCTGGAGAGCGCAACGCCGAACCCATACGGCTACCCCCCCCCCCCCCCCCCGCGGAATACACGGGAAGAGCCTGCACAGGGCACAGGGCGACGATGCGTTTTCATGGACGGGGTTCAGCGTCGACCGATGTTCGAGCAAATCTAACCAGCGCCGTGTATCATCATTTCGCCCTTGCTGTCAATAGGCAAGACTTGCCGATTTCGCGAATCTGGTTTTCCCAAGAAACACGGTTCTCTCGACATCGCTACGGCTCTGAACTTGCCGAAGCGCCCGGCGCGAGATCGAGGGTGATCTGTTCCGCGTGGCGGAGGAAGCCGACCAGCTCAGCCGTCAAGGTTCCCGTGCCGTCCATGCGCGGGACCTTGTTCTGACCTCCCAGCCGGCCGCGCGTGCGCATCCAGTCGTCGAAGGCGCCCGGCTTCGCCACGACCAGCGCGGGCAAGGGCAAACCAACGCCTTCCGCTCGATGCGCCTGGTAGTCGGCATTGCGGCTGGTCAGCTCGCCGTCGAGCAGCCGACGGAAAAGGTCGGGATCGGCCGGTGGCTCGAGGAACTCGACCACGTACTGGTGGTAGCCCAGCGCTCCTTCGAAGACAGGCCCAACGTGCCAGTCGCGAACGTTGGCCGCGGAGCCCGCCGCCGCCGCGGCCATCGAAGCCTCGATCTCCTCGCTGATCAGGTGCTCGCCGAACGCCGAGAGCGTGTAGCGAGTCCGGCCGGTGAAGGTGAGGAGGGGCGGGGCCATCGACTCGAAACGGACGGTATCACCCACAACATGCGCCCACATCCCCGCGCAGGTCGAGACGACGATGGCATAGTTTACCCCCGGCACCGCCGTCCCCAGCCAGTGGCGCGTCGGAGACGGGCTGTCCAGCTCGCCCACCGGAACGAACTCGTAAAACAGGCCATGATCCACGACCAGCCGCAGGAGCCCGGAAGCCGGGTCGCCAAAGGCGATGAAACCCTCGGAGCAAGGATAGGTTTCCTGGAGGCGGATCGCGTCGCTGCCGAGAATCTGCTTGAAGGCATTCTGGTAAGGGTCGAACTTCACGCCGCCGTGCACGACGATTTCCAACTCGGGCCAGACCTCGCGGATGGTGCTCTTGCCGGCGAGGTCCAAGACGCGCTCGAAGAGCACAAGCAGCCAGCTCGGCACGCCACCGACCAGCGTGATCCGCTCGTGCAGGCTCTGTTCCGCGAGCAGTGTCAGCTTGCGATCCCAGTCGGATTCGAGCGCGAGCGCCAGCGGGGGAAAGGTGTAGGGGCGGAGGAACTCGGTCAGCTCGATCGCGGCAATTCCGCTCAGGTCTCCCTGGCGGACACCGGGAGCGGGCTCCTCGAGATTGGCCGTTCCCCCCAGGAAGAAGAGGCGGCCGTGGAAGAGTCGAGACGCCGGGCGAACCGTCAGGTGATGCGCGAGCATCGTCTGCGCGGCCTTGCGGTTCGAGGCCGTCATCTCGCGCGAGACCGGAATGTACTTGGTCGCCCCCTGCGTGGTCCCGCTGGTGAGAGCCAGGTAAGGAATTCGCCCGGGCCAGGTCACGTTGTCGAACACCGGGTAGCGGTCGCGGAGGTAGTCGTTCCAAAGCGACTCATAGGTGCGGAGGGGGACGGCGGATTGGAAGTCGGCGACGCTGCGAATCCGGTCGAAGCCATGATCGCGGCCGAACCGCGTGTCCCGCGCGCGCCGGAGCAGGCCGCGAAGCATGTCTTCCTGGGTGCCGATGGGATCAAGAGATGCAAGTTCTCGCATGCGCCGGCGCGCGTGCAGATGAAAGCCGAAGTTGACCAACGAGCGAGCGGGCGCAGAGCCGGCCAATCGGACGAGCAAAGAGGTCCGCGATTTTTCAACGGATGTGGAAGATGTCAGCTCGCGCGCGGGTGCAGGTGGAGGCGTCATCGCGGCTCAGACTCGATCCCGAGTGTGGGAGTGCGAGGCTCCTGCCGAGCTGCGCACGATGGAAACTCCGGCTCGGCAGGAGCCTGTCGCGTGACAGGGCCTCGCCCTCCCGAAAACAACCCTTCCGGGACGGGTTCTCAGTCGATCGGTTTGACCCTGCGGCAGAAGTAGGTTCCGGCTGGGGGAAAGTTGCGAGGCTCGAAGACGAAGCGAACCTCCTCAAAGTACTTGCGGTAGAGGTTCCAGTAAACCCAGGGAAGCTCCGTGATCTGGTTGAACGTTCCCTCGGGCCGGAGCACCTGGCGCACGACCTTGAAGAGGGCCGCTTGCAGATCCTTGGGGAACGAGGGAACCGGCAGACCGGAGACGATATAATCGGCCTGACTGATCCCCAGCAAGCCGAGGATGCTGGACAGGTCGCGGACGTCGCCCTCGACCACGTCGAAGCCCTCACGACCTCGAAATCGCCCGCGCAGCAAGCGGGCGAAGTCGGGGTCGCGTTCCAGAACGACCACGCGGCAGCCCGGCGGGGCCTTCTCGGCGAGGACCCGGGTGATCGGTCCGGTGCCCGCACCCAGCTCGACGACGACCTGAGCCCGCTCCCAGTCGATGTTGCCCACGGTCAGCCGAGACAGCCAGCGGCTGCTCGGCGCCAGGCTGGCGATCGCGGTCCCCTGGCTCAAGAACTTTCCCAGGAAGAGTTTGAAGTCGCTCATCATCTCCTCTCAGTTGCCAGTTGCTAGTTGCCGGGCTCCAGTCCCCCCCTCCAGCCCCACTGACAACCGACAACTGACTACTGACGACTGACTACTGACGACTGACGACTGACAACTGAAAGGAACCGCTCCGAATCCAGCGTGGGGGGAATGACCTTGAGCTTGTCCCGGAGATATCGGGAAACGAGCTGGTTGACCAGCCGGGCCTTCTCGATCTGGGGCGCGTGGCCGCACTTGGGAATGACCACCTGGCGGACCTTGAGGATCTGGTCGGCCGCCCGGATGGCGCCCGGAACGTCGGAGAGCACCCGATCGGTCTCACCCCAGATGACCAGGGTCGGATGAGCAACCCGCGGCAGGAGGTGCGCCACGGAATGGCCCACCGTGCCGCGGAGGGTCCGCAGCACGCCTTTCTTCCACTTGCGGTCCTGAAACTTCCGCTCGAACGCCTTCACCAGGTCGTCCGTGGCAAACCGGTCCTTGTGGAAGACCGATTTGACCAGGGTGTCATACTGGCTGCGCTTGACTCCTTCCATCGCCGGCAGGTTCTCGTCGCCATGGAATCCCGACGGGCAAATCAGCACCAGCTTGTTCACGCGCTCGGGGAACCGCGCGGCGTAAGTCAGGATCACCTGGCAGCCCAGGCTTGACCCCACCAGGTGATAGGGAGGGCGCTGAACGAAGTCGTCCAGGTACACCGCCAGCCGCTCGGCCAGGTAGTCGACCGTGACCTCCGCGCCCGAGTCGATATGCCGGTGCAGCGCATCGCCGTCGTAAACGAGGATCTCGGGAATCTTGACGTCAAACTGGCGCCCGAGATGGTTCTTGTTGGCGAACCAGCTCTCCGGCTGCTCGGCCAGACCGTTGACCAGGACCAGCGGCATCCTTCGCTTGTAGTTATGCAAGAGCCGCGGCAAGTCAAACCACTTGCGAACGTTAGCGGGCATGATTCTACGGGCGCTCCCTGAAGGTACGTCTGAGATCGGTGTCGGATCTTCCAGCAGCCATCGCTCTCGATTCGAAATTCCAGACGAACGTGTTGCATCCCATCCTGGCACCGAGAACTTACCATGATCTTCCCATGCGGCCAACATTCTCGTCATCAGCTTCTCCGTGAATTCACAACACGACAAACCTTCCTACACGAAACCGGCCCCGGCGCGATCCTGGGCATGCTTGACGAACGGCCGGCGCGCTCTGGAAGATGGGAGGTCGAAATCGTCGTCGCATGCCCGCATTGCAAGCGGCATCGGTCCGCACCGGCTTGGTGTCGCCGCGTTCGAGGAAACGATCATGAAGGTGTTCATCACGGGGGGCTCGGGGCTGATCGGCCGCCAGCTTGTCGGGGAACTGGCGGCGGAGGGACATCATCCGGTGATCCTGTCCCGTCACTCCGACGCGCTGCGGCGCAAGCCCGAGTTCCGGGAATATCAGGTCGTCCAGGGCGACCCGTCCGCCGAAGGCCGCTGGCAAGGCGAGGTCGACGGCTGCGATGCCGTCGTGCATCTTGCCGGGCACAACCTGTTCTCCGAGCGGTGGAACGCCCAGGTCAAGCGGAAGATCCGGGACAGCCGCGTCTATGGAACCGAGCACGTCGTGGCAGCCATCAGGCAGGCCCGCAAGCGGCCGGAGGTGTTCGTGCAGGCCTCGGCCATCGGCCTCTACGGACCTCACAACGACGAGGAGCTCGATGAATCGTCCCCCTCGGGCGCCGACTATCTGGCGGTTGTCTGCCGCGAGTGGGAACAGGCCTCCGACCCTCTCACGGAACTGGGGCTGCGCCGGGCCATCGTCCGGGTCGGCATCGTGCTGGCCCCGTCTGGAGGCGCGCTGGCTTTCATGACGCCGATCTTCAAGCTCGGCCCCGGCGCTCCGATCGGCAGCGGCGGAGGCATGGTCGCCAAGGGACAGCAGTGGATGAGCTGGATTCACGTCGACGATATCGTCGGCATCTTCCGCAT
>JBMFUH010000572.1:0-4931 GCA_049966735.1 Isosphaeraceae bacterium | reverse complement strand
CTGGCGTCTTCTGGTCGCCGGGAAACTGGTACTGGCAAGGAGAGCGCTACGTCTGGCAGCCGGGCTTCTGGGCGGCTACCCAGACGAACTGGGTCTGGGTCCCCCCGCACTACGTGTACACTCCCGGCGGATACCTCTTCGTCGCGGGATACTGGGACCTGCCGCTGGCGAACCGCGGCCTGCTCTTCGCGCCTGTTTACTATCCCCAGCCGGTCTACATGCAGCCCGCCTACGTCTTCACGCCGTCGATCACGATCGCCACGCCGGGACTGGTGGCCAACCTGTTCGTCCAGCCGGCCTTCGGTTGTTACTGCTTCGGCGACTACTACGCCCAGTCGTACGTCTCGCTGGGCATTTTCCCTTGGTTCTCGTTCAGTTACGTCTCGGGACCGGCTCGGCCTGTTTTTTATGACCCTGTCTTCACGTTTTACGCGTCGATCAACGTCACCCGCGACCCCGGCTGGGTGACGCGGATCCGGAGCGAATACATCGTCCGCCGCGACAACGTGGCGCTGCGGCCGCCCAGAACGCTCATCGAGCAAACCCGGATCGTCGAGCGCGGCGGCGGCGGCCGGAGCATCGTCATGACACGCTCGATCCAGGAAATTGCCAGGAATCCCGCGGCGGCCGGGGGCACGCGCCTCGAGCGATTGAACGCCGCGACACAACGACGATGGCAAGAGCGAGGCGCCCAGCTCGCTCAGTTCCGCGACCAGCGAACGCGGCTCGAGCGGCAAGCAGGCAGCGAGTGGAGAGCGGGACGCGGCTCGGCGCTCGCGGCGCGACCTCGGCGGCTTGCTCTGCCCGCCTCACCCGTCGCCGCCCCGATTCATCAGCACGCCGCTTCCGGCTCTCCGATCGGTCCTTCCGGCCACTCCGACCGCCAGACCGCGATGCGGCAAACAGCCGAGCACACCGGACCTCGCTATGAGCAGCAAACGGAGCGCGGGCTCGGTCAAGGCGCTCGCGGCGCAGCCGGCGCACCGCTTTTCCACAACGATCTCCAGTCGAGGGAAGAACTCCTGCGCGAGGGGCAAGCCGCTCCGCACGACGTGAGCCGATCTCCCCTGCTCGGCTCGCGGTCTCCCACGGTCGGCCACGAACAGAGCGCGCGTTCCGCGTTTCCCTGGCTGCACGCTCCGCCCCAGTACACGCACCGTCAGCCGCCGGCGGCTCCGCGTCCCCAGTCGCGGAGCGAGTACCGGGAGGAACGCCGGGACCGCTGACACGGTCCGGAGAGCCGCGGCTCGATTGGGTTGACGAAAGACCTGGGCGATCAGACGCTCACGGAGAAATAGCCTCCGAAGACGGAAACCGTGAACTGCTTTCCGTTGTACCCGGTGATCGGGCGGCTCAAGGTCACGTCGAGGGGAGGGGGCTGATTACTCCCAGGCCGGCGCACGTTGATCGAGATGAAGTCGTTCGTGCTCGATCCAAAGTCGAAGAGGGACGGCGTATCATTCGCGATCTGCCGAGGCGGCAGCGTCCGACCGGTGCCGTTCAGGGAGGCGGACACCGTGATGCCAGAGCCCGTTTTGTTCAAGATCGTGACGCTGTCGAGGCTTGCCTGGGGCAGTCCGGCCGAAGGGAGGTAACTGGCCGCGCCCGGACCGATCAAGCGGAGCTCACCCCTGGCGACCGCGGCGGCGACGAACTGCTTCAGATCGGTGAGGAGTTGCCGCTGGAACGCCCGCCCCGAGCCGGGAGAGACGGGATTGTGGCCCGCGAGGTCGTGCCGCCAGATCGGCGCGAGTTGTTGACGGCCGTCAGGGATCTCCGACGCGACGGAAGCGAGTTGCCTGGAGACACGGAGTAGGTGGTGCGTCCGCGCCAGGTTGATGACGGTCCGGTCGACCTGCGCGGCGACGAACCTCAGCTCGCCCGTCGTCACAACGGGGGTGATGCCGGACATCAGGGACCTCGTCTCCATCTTCTCGAGACACGGTCTGGTTCGGGGTGAGGGCTTACGCATGAGAGCCTCCGTCGAAAGTTGGCGTCGTGGTCGCGCAGCAGGTGATCTCATCCCTGCACTCGATCTGGACTGGGCTCCGCAGAGTCAATTCCGCCGTAGGACGGACATTCTTGTCCGTCCCGGTCGGACAGGAATGTCCAACCTTACCGCAAAGCCTTCCGTGCCACTCCACTTCAGTCCCAGGGGCGGACCTGGCTATTGACACTGGCCCCTCCGGGGCCGAGGAAGCGATTCCAGATGTCTTCGTCGTTCAAGATCGGGAAGTTGTTTCTCGGTCGTCCCTCATGATCGAAAGAACGACCCGACGTTACGCTCGGTCGGGTCTTCGCGAGAGCGGAGCTGCTCGAGGCACTGGGCCGAGACACGCGTGTTCTCCTCCAGGTCGATGATCAGGCGGATGAGCGTGCCGATCGCCAGGAATTGTAGACCTCCGATGACCAAGGCCAACGACCACACTCCCCACAAGCCGACAGGGAGGCCGCCTGGAAATACACGCTGGACAGGCCACTCCATCCAGAACGACAGCAGGGCATGGAGGACAAATGCGAGCAGCGCGCCGCCTATCGTCAGCAGGATCGCCCCGAGACCCGTGAAGATCACGCCGATGAATCGAAGGGCAGTATAGCGTTCGTAGGTTTGCCGATACGAGGTGATCTTTCCCATACCCGGTCTCCTCGAGGAGAAGGATGCGACCGACCGATTTCTCCACAATGAAACTGTTTTGCGTCCTGTTGCCTCGACCCGCTCGGAACGTGCGCGACCGCTCGCGCCGAACTGCTGAATTCAGCTTCACTTTACCCGATACACTGAGCCCCCACCAGAATGGATCAATGAAGCCAAGAGCGGTATAACATCAACGAGGCTGGCCATCGATTGTCCCGGCCTCCCTTGAAGATCCACCTTGCCCCAGGAGCCGCAGGCATGCTGATCGACCACGCCAGCCCGCATCCGCGAACCGTCCAGGACCCCGGCCCCGCGATCTCGGACCTGGGTCTCGATCGCGGCGGGCTCTGGAAAGCCTACCAGGCGGTGCGCGGTACGACCGAGGCGCTCTGCGCTCCCCTGGAGATCGAGGATTACGTGATCCAGTCGATGACCGAGGCTAGCCCGGCCAAGTGGCACCTGGCGCATACGACATGGTTCTTCGAGACGTTCGTTCCGCGCCATGACGCCCACTTCGAGCCGGTTGATCCAATGTACTCCTACCTGTTCAATTCCTATTATGACGCCGTCGGCGAGCGGATCGCCCGCGATCGTCGCGGGCTGCTGTCGCGGCCCACGGTGGCGGAAATCTACCTCTACCGCGCGCTGGTTGATCAGGCGATCGAGGCACTGCTCGAAGCTGCAACGGAAGACAAACTGAGGCAGATCCGGGGCCCCCTCATCCTTGGGCTGCATCACGAACAGCAGCACCAGGAGCTGATTCTCACCGACATCAAGCACGCGCTGGGGAGCAACCCTCTGCATCCGGCCTATCGCAAGGCGAAGCCCGGCCCGCCAAGTGCTACCCGGATCAAGCCGTTGGGCTGGATCGAGTTTCCCGAGGGATTGAGGACGATCGGCCACGACGGGACCGGATTCGCCTTCGACAACGAGGCCCCGCGCCACCAGGAGTATGTCGCCCCGTTCGCGATCGCCGATCGGCTGGTGACCAATCGTGAATACTTTGAATTCATCCAGGACCTTGGGTACCGGCGTCACTCGTTCTGGCTCTCCGACGGCTGGACCGCGGCGAGGGGCGACAAGTGGTACGCGCCACTCTACGGGGAGGCGACGGACGACCACCGATGGTGGCAGTTCACGCTGGCCGGAAGGCGCGAACTCGAGCTTGACCAGCCTGTCTGTCATGTCAGCTACTTCGCGGCCGACGCCTATGCGCGCTGGGCGGGTTACCGCTTGCCGACGGAGGCCGAGTGGGAGACCGCGGTGATTGAGTCCGGTGCGGCCCGGGACGGCAACTTCCTGGAGTCCGGGCGAATTCACCCCGCGGCGCTCAGCGAACAACCTCGACCCGCGGGCTCGGCCCCGGCCCAGCTTTTCGGCGACGTCTGGGAATGGACCCAAAGCGCGTACAGCCCGTATCGAGGCTTCCGCCCGGCCAAGGGGGCAATCGGCGAGTACAATGGAAAATTCATGTGCAATCAATACGTACTTCGTGGTGGATCATGTGTTACGCCCGGATCGCACATCAGGGCGACCTACCGCAACTTCTTCCCCGCCGACGCGCGGTGGCAGTTCTCGGGAATTCGCCTGGCCAGAGATGTCTGATCCACTGTGAGCAGCGCTCGTGTTCGGATACACGACATTGAGGCCCGCCGTGAAGAGCTCGCCGGCCGGGAGCTGCACCTGGACCTTGTCGTGGGAGGCTCCATTGCTGAAGGCGCCATGGACCACCGTTTGCTCCATGGGGGCAACCTGGACGACCGGGTTCGAACCATTGGCGACGTTGAGGGTTTCAAACACCGGGATGTTCGACATCAAGGCGCGCTCTTCCATGAAATCGATGCTCGGCCGAAGGCGATTCCAACCCTCGCGGTGCAGGCCAGGTCGCCCCGGAGCAGGTTCCCTCCGGTTGCTCGTGAACGAGGTGAGCGTCGTGGTGGTGGTCTCGCGCCGGGAGGGGCCCACGGGGAAAACGCGGTGCAGGGGCATCATCAGTGTTCGCCTTTCGTGTCGGACGATTCTCGTGGTTCGCGGCGTCAGGCACGAATCCGTCAAGGCTCTGCCAGAACATTGCCGGCTGGCGCGAAAGGCCGACACGGAAAGGGGGAAAAATCGCCGGACACCATCGCCCGGGCTGTGGAGTCCCGCTCAATTGACGGTCAATCATGAGTCGACGGCAAGTGCGTCAGCGCACCGCGCGAACCCGCTGGAGCAAGTCTGCTGCTTCGCGAGAGGCCGGATGATCTGGCCCCAGCACCCGCTTGCAGCGTGAGGAAAGCCGGCGCAGGAACTCCGC
>JBMFUH010000571.1:0-4933 GCA_049966735.1 Isosphaeraceae bacterium | reverse complement strand
CGTTGCGTCAGCGCGAAGCGCAATACCGAGCCGTGATCGAAACCTGTACCGACGGTTTCTGGATGGCCGACCTGGAGGGCCGCATCCTGGAAGTGAACGACGCGATCGCGCGTCGCTCCGGATACAGCCGCGCGGAGCTCCTGGGAATGCATATCCGCGATCTCGAGGCTTGGGAAACACCGGAAGAGACCTTGAACCATATCCGCGCAATCCGGACCCATGGCGCCGATCTTTTCGAGTCGATGCTGCGGACCAAGGACGGGTCTACCTGGCCCATCGAGGCCAATGTGGCGTACTGGCCCGGTTCGGGAGGGCGAATCCTGGCATTCCAGCGCGACATCACCGAGCGGAAGCAGGCCGAGCGGGAGCTGCGTCACCGCCTGGATCTCCAGGACCAGCTCGCCAAGATCGCCGAGGCGGTGCCTGGGGCAATGTACACGTTCCACATGCGCCCAGACGGCAGCAGTTTCATGACCTACGCATCGCTATCATTCGATGAAATAACAGGACTCGATGGATCTGCGATTGCTGAGGACCTCAGCCCCTGCTTCGCGAGATTCCATCCCGAGGACCGGCCGAGCGTAATGAAATCAATCGCCATGGCGGTGAGTACTCAGTCGGCCTGGCATGCTGAATTTCGGTACCTTCACCCGACTCGCGGCGAGATATGGATGGAAGGGTGGTCCGCGCCTCGCGTCGAGCCTGATGGCAGGCTGCTGTTTCATGGATACTTGACCGACGTCACTCAGCGTAAGCACATCGAGGAAGCCCTGCGCGACAGCGAGGCCAAGCTCCAGGCCGTCGTCAACACGGCGGTCGATGCCATCATCATGATTGAAGCCCGGGGGACGGTCCTCTCGTTCAACCCCTCCGCCGAACGGATCTTCGGCTTTGCCGCGGACGAGGTGCTCGGGCACGACGTCTCCATGCTCATGCCGGAACCGTACTCACGAGAACACGGCGAGTACCTGGCCAGGTATCTCCGAACCGGCGAGGCCCGCGTCGTCGGACGGCGCAAGGAGATTCCTGCCCAAAGAAAGGACGGCTCGGTCTTCCCCATGGAGATCGGCCTGAGCAAGATCCAGGTGGGAGACAAGGTGATCTTCGTGGGTATCCTCCACGACATCACTGGAAGGAAAGCAGCGGAGGACGAGATCCGCCAGCTCAATACGAGCCTGGAGCTGATGGTCGAGCGGCGCACCGCCGAACTCGAATCGATGCTGGCCAATGCCCCCATCGGCCTGGCCTTCTATGACCGGGAATGCCGATTCCTCCGAATCAATCGCTGCCTGGCCGCGATAAACGGCCTGCCGATCGAGGCACATCTGGGCCAGACGATCGGCCAGGTGCTTCCGGCGCTTGGTCAGATCATCGAGCCGATCATCGTCAAGGTCTTCGAGACGGGCCGGCCTCACACCAACCTGGAACTCGAAGGTGAAACGCACGCCCAGCCGGGCAAGCCGAGGTACTGGCTGGCGAGCTATTACCCGGTCACGAGGGCCGACGGAACCATCATCTCGGTGGGTGCAACCGTGACGGAGATCACCGATCAGAGGTGCCGCGAACGAGAGCTCGACGAGCTGAATCGTGCGCTCAAGGAGGAGATCGCCGAGCGCGAGCGCCTCGAACGGCAGGCGCGGCTGCTCGCCGCCGTCCTGGAAACGGCACCCGATTTCGTGGGAATCGCCGACCCCTCCGGCCGTGTGATCTACCTGAACCGAGCCTTCAAGGAAGCCCTCCATCGATCTCCCGAGTCCGAGCCGCTGATGATCAAGGACTGCCACCCTCCCCATGTGGTTCGCCTCCTCGAAACGGAGGCGCTGCCCACCGCCGCGCGGTTAGGAGTCTGGAAGGGAGACACCGAGTTCGTCAGATGGGACGGTCAAGTGATTCCCACGTCGAAGTTGATCATCAGTCACACCGATACCGCGGGAAGGGTGCAATATTACTCCACCATCATGCGTGACATCTCCAAGCGCAAGGAGCTGGAAGACGCGCTCAGGCGGCACGGCCAGGAGCTGGCGATCGCCAATGCGGAGCTGGCCAGGGCCTCGCGGCTCAAGGACGAGTTTCTGGCCAGCATGAGTCACGAGCTGCGCACGCCGTTGAATGGAATCCTCAACATCTCCCAGGGGCTGGCCGAGGAGGTCTACGGCACGATGACCCCGCGCCAGCAGGAGGTCCTGCACGACGTGGAGGAATGCGGTCAACATCTGCTGTCGTTGATCAACGACATCCTCGACGTGGCGAAGATCGAGGCCGGCAAGCTCGACATCGAGCCGGGCCCCATCACCGTCGGCTCGTTTTGCCAGGCGACGCTCCGGCTGGTCAAGGAGACCGCCCAGAAGAAGAAGCTGCGCCTGGCACTCAACCTGGATGAGTCCGTGGACGTGCTCTCCTCCGACGAGCGCAGGCTCAAGCAGATCCTGGTCAACCTGCTTTCCAACGCGGTGAAGTTCACGCCCGAAGGGGGCTCGGTGACTCTCGAGGTCGCGGGCGATCGCCTTTCTGAACAAGTTCGCTTCAACGTGCGAGACACCGGCATCGGCATCAGCCCCGATGATCTGGGCCGTCTCTTCCAGCCGTTCGTGCAGCTCGACTCCCGGCTGTCGCGCAATTACTCGGGAACCGGCCTGGGACTGGCACTGGTCAAGCGACTCGCCACCCTGCTGGGCGGGCAAACGCTGGTCCAAAGCCAGCCCGGCTCGGGAAGCTGCTTCACGATCGTGCTCCCCTGGAACCAGGAGCCCGAAGCCACGGTGCAAGAGGAGGTTCCGGCGGAGAATCAAGGGGAGTCGCCCGACACCCCGCCCGCGGAACAGGCACTCGTCGTCCTGGTAGAGGACAATGCTCTGACCGCTCGCGTGCTCCGCGACTACCTCTGCTTCAAGGGTTTTCAAGTGGAGTGCGCCTCCAACGCCATTCACGGGCTTGCCTTGATCGAGCGTCTCCGGCCCGGCCTGGTGATCATGGACATCCAGATGCCCGGAATCGACGGCTTCCGGGCAATCGAACGCATTCGCCGGCTGCCGGAAGTCGCCAACGTGCCGATCATCGCCCTGACCGCGCTGGCCATGCCCGGAGATCGCGAGCGCTGTCTCCAAGCCGGCGCCACGGCGTACGCACCCAAGCCCGTGGCCCTGGACGAGCTGCTCCACTTGGCATCAAGGCTGGCACACGCCCGCTCGTGCTACCTAAGCAATATATGATAGTATGATGCCACGTCCGCTGCCGTTCATCTTCCGGGAGGGTTGTGCTATCATCGAGCCTGTTCTAGGCCCGCGGGTCGTTACCAGCAGCCGAGAGGCGCTCTCAAACCATGGGCAAATCGCTGTTGCCACAGGCGTTCTGGTTCCGTCTCGCTGCCTCGTGTCCCCGGGTCGAGGAGATGCCCCGACCAGACAGGCGCGGCGGGCTGCTCGACTTGCCTCCAGGTTGCGCCTTGCCCGATCTGGCGTCGCTCGACGGCCGATCTTCCTGGGCCTCGGTTCGAGCCGGCTGGAATGCGCGAGGGCTGGGAATCGCGGTGCTCGCGCGGGGACGCGGCAGCCCGACCGCCAGTCCCGACCGGCCGGAGGGATTCGCCGACGTGAACGTCTGGATCGACACGCGAGACACCCGCGACGTCAGCCGGGCCACCCGCTTCTGTCACCGGTTCGCCGCCCATCTCAAGCTGGGACGGGACGGCAAGACGCTGCAAGTCGAGTTCAACCAGCGCGCCATCGCCCGGGCCGTCGCCGACGCCCCCATCTGCTCTCCGGAGTTGCTCTCCGCCCGGGCGGACCTCACGCGGAGCGGGTGGATTCTTGAGCTCTTCATCCCTGCCCAGGCGCTCCACGGCTTTGACCCCGACACCAACCGCCGGCTGGGCTTCGCGTACCAGGTCTCCGACCACGACCGCGAAGATCAGTTCCTGGCCGTCGGCCGCGATTTCCCGATCGGCGAGAACCCCAGCCTCTGGGCGACGCTCGCGCTGGAGCCGTAGCTCATACCGTGCACGGCCCCTTGTGCATGTATCCATGGACGATCGACCCGTCGCCGAGGCTCTGGGTGCACTTTCCAATCCTCACCATCGATCCAGCCGTCCATACCGGCGCGACCCACAAGGCTTGCCCAGCCGTTGCGGAACGAAGTCTTTCCTGGGCTCGTCGCTGGATCTCATCGGGCGAAACCGTGACATTCCGTGACATGGCCTGGCCCGTCGCCTCACACTCCCGAAAAGCTCGTCCAGAATGTGACATTCCGTGATCTTGTCCAATATTAGCCCGGATTTTCTTGGACACGGTCTCGACGTCGAACCGCCGCTCACTGAGAGGGCTTGCGGGCATGGTTCGCGACGTAGGTCGGACATTCCTGTCCGACCATCGCGAACCGGGGGTTCAGACGCGACGGACAAGAATGTCCGTCCTACCGGCCCCCCGTCCGCACACATTGCGCGGCGCGCACGAGCGGTAGTGTTTGGCGACGATTGTCGGGTCCCGGCGCGCCCGATCCGCGGCACCTTCTCCCCGGGGGAGAAGGTTTTTCTGAACCCTCTCCCTTGGGGAGAGGATGGCCGAAGGCCAGGTGAGGGTCTGACGAGGATGAGAACCACACGAGAATGAAACGGCCCTCACCGTCTGGGCCTCAATGCCCCGTGGCGGCCTCGCCCGCCGACGCCGGGCAATCGTGGAATGGAATTCATTCCGTTCCACCGAAGCGCGGCACGGGAGATGATTTCACGCCGGTTCCTGATCCGAGACCGATTTGCCAAAGAGCGACGGATTACTCCATTGTGATTATGTGGCATGTTTTTGCAAATGATTCCTCTTTCCCGGACATTCCGCGCATTTTCCCAATTCCTGGCCCTCCCATCCCTTATAACTCATAATCCTACTCTCGCCCCGACGTCACGCCATGCGGTCGGCGGCATGGGGGCCTCTCGCCAAGGCGC
>JBMFUH010000570.1:0-4938 GCA_049966735.1 Isosphaeraceae bacterium | reverse complement strand
AGAGTTCATGGCGGACATGGAGCGGAACCTGCCAGAGCGTGACCGCACCCTGCTTGTCTGCCAGAGCATGGGCAAAGTGGTCGCGCTCCGCCGCCGGGTCGCGGTAGAGGATGGTGCGGTCCTTGCCGGCCAGCTCGCGCTGGAGGAGCCTCATCTTGGGTGAGAAGTATTCCGGGCTGGAATCGATCAGGACGCCGATCTTGGTAGGACTGGCCAGGAGCGAGGCACGGCTGGTCCCGTAGGGTTCCTGACCGGGCAGGTTCATGCGTTCCAGCAAGGCCGGATCGGTCATCACCTGGTCCAGTGTCGCCACGCCCCGGCCGTCAGGCCCCGGAACGGGCAAGCCAACCCGGGCGTCGTACAGGTAAACCCGGTCGTGAATCAGGGCGCCACAGAGCCAGGGGATCGCCGGCTTGCGTGGCTTGACCGGGGTAGGGAGGGTCCCCGCTGGCCCGTCCGGGCCGCTCGTCTTCACCAGCGGCTCCACGACATTCCCTTTGGAATAGGTGAGCAGGCCGACGTCGATGCCAAGCTGGCGACAGAGCGACATGAACAGCCACGATCGTTCCGCCCAGATGCCCCCTACCTCGGTAGCCATTCCCCTGAGCAGCACATCGTACGGCCGGGCGGGAACGTGGGGCAGTTCAGGGGAGCCGAGACTGCCGGCCGGAACCAGCTCGATCTGCTGCACGATCCAGTTGAAGACGCGTGTGACACGATCGACGTCGTCGCCGATTCCGGCGACACGACCAGTAATCGTGGAGTACATCATGCAGTCTTCAAGGTGACGGGCATCGGTTCCAGGGTCCCAGTCGGCCTTCTCCAGGTCGGTGACCATGGGCGGGGGCAGTTGCGTGGCCAGATAGGTTTTCGTCCTGGGATCGAGCTGATACTCCGAGGCCGAGGTTCCTTGGAAGTACTGGTTGAGCCGCTTGGTGGCCTCCCTGAAGTTGCCGCCCCCTGGCTTGAGCGCCGCGCTCTTGATCAGCTCGATGGAGCTGGCCAGGATGAGCGCCTTGTCGGTCGAGCCGCGCGGGGCCTGGCGCCGCCTTTGATCCTTGACGACCCTGGAAGGCGACATGGGACCGGTGGAGTACGTTCCGAGGGGTTTGGCACTCGTTCGCCCCCGAGAATAATCACAGCCGCCGGCCAAACTCAGGGTCAGCCCGACGCAAAAGATTCCGACGACGTGATGGGTGAGGCGAATCAAGGGTCAAGGCTCCTGGGTTGCTAGTTGTCAGTGGCTCGTGAGGAGTGGTGAGTGGCGAGTGGTTGCCATTTGCCAGTGGCTCGGTGCGGGAATCCAACTCTCTGAGAGACCATTCATTGTGCGATCTCGCCCCGCGTGCATCGAGATCATTCCGGCGGAACCGCGCTTTTTCTCGACGAGCGTACGAACTACGTATTGAACGTACTGACTCCCAGGGGGAGCACGTACAATACGTACTTCGTACGGTGACTCGGCGCAATACTACCAGCGAATTGGCTTCCGGATGGTGGGTTGTCCCGGCGCCGGGACTTTGCTGCACTGACCCACCCAACGAAAACTCCCACTCCTGGCTCCGTGTCCGGGCGCTGTTTCTTTTACGCGGGAGGGAGGGGGAGAGTTCGGCGGGGAATGGCGAATGGCAGATGACAGATGGCAGATGACAGATGACAGATGGCAGATGGCAATTGTCCACTACCCACCGCCAACTGCCCGCCGCCCACCGCCCACTACCCGCCGCCCACGAGCAACTAGCCTGCAATAGCCCCTCGAATCCGCAGGCAGACCCGGAGTAATGGCTCCAAATCATCGAGGTGCAAGGAGTTCGGTCCATCAGACAACGCCCGGTCGGGGTCGGGGTGCACCTCCATGAAGAGGGCATCGCAACCGGCGGCGACGGCCGCGCGGGCGAGCGTGGGGATCATCTCCCGCTGGCCGGAGGTGGTCGTTCCACCGGTTCCGGCTCCTGGAAGTTGGACCGAATGGGTGGCGTCGAAGACCACGGGAGCGCCCGTCTCCTGCATCTGGGGAATGGCCCGGAAGTCGTTGACCAGCCGGCCATAGCCAAAGGTCGTTCCCCGCTCGGTCAGGAGGGCTCCCGACGACCCGAAGGCCAGCAGTTTGGTCACCACGTTGCTCATGTCCCAGGGCGCCATGAACTGCCCTTTCTTGACGTTCACCGGGCGACCGGTCTGGGCCACGGCTTCGAGCAGGTCGGTCTGGCGGGCGAGGAAGGCGGGAACCTGGAGAAGATCGACCACCTCGGCGATGGGTTCGGCCTGCTGGGTCTCGTGGACGTCGGTCGTCACGGGCAGGCCCGTCTCGGCCTTCACCCGGGCGAAGACCTTCATCCCCTCACGCAATCCCGGTCCGCGAAAGCTGGTGACGGACGTTCGGTTGGCCTTGTCGAACGACGCCTTGAAGATGAGGGGAATGCCCAGGCGTTCACGAATCTCGACCAGGCGGTGGGCGATCCGGAGAGTGAGGTCGTCGGGTTCCATGACGCAAGGTCCGGCGATCAGTGCCAGCGGTTGTCCCTTGCCGATCCTGGCAGCCCCGATCTCGACGGGGTTGGGAATGGCATCACCCACGCCTGGCTCCTTTCACGCTCGGTCGTTCTGTTGGTCGTAGAACGGAATGAATTCCGTTCTGCGGGCGGATTCTACCGGCTGGCCCGCGTTCTGGCGAGCGGAACTGGAGAGGTCTTTCGCGCGGGCTTGGGGGCGGGAACCAGGACGTCGACGGCACCGGGGACAGCCTCGATGATCCAGTTGCTGGAGGGCTCGACGCCGGTCCGGTCGCCCGAGGCACGACCATGATGGCCGCGAGTCAGGAAACCGGCGGGGTCGCCATCGAGCTGGACTGGAACCGAGTGGTCCGTGCTCAGAACCACGCGGTGGACGCGGCGATGGTAGACGCCGGGATGGTCCAGATGCGTGCGGCAAAAGACTCGCCAGAGATAATAGAGGGCCTGGAATGGACCGGGATCGCGAAAGACGACCAGGTCGAGCAGGCCGTCATCCTGCCGGGCCCCAGGGGCGAAGGGAAGGCCGAGCGCATAGCGCGGCAGGTTGAAGACGAAGACCGTTGTGCCGTTCAGCTCCTCCTCCGCGCCCGGGTCGGTGATGGCGACGTGAATGGGGGGGAATCGATAGAAGAGGCTCGAGCGCAGGATCGGCTCGACGTACGCGGCCCGGTTCGTCGGCCTGACCTTGCCCGAGCGCGAGGTCCGGGAGCGGTGATGGCGGGTGACGACGTCGCCGTCGAAGCCGAAGCCGGTCATGAGGAGGAACCGGCGGCCGTCGGCAATTCCCACGTCGCTGCGGACGACATGGCCGGCGGCGATAGTGCGGGCCAGCCAGTGCGCATTTCGCCGCAACCCAAAGTGCTGGGATGCAAGGTTTTCCGTTCCGGCCGGCAGGACAGTGATCGGTACCTTCGGCTGCTCGTTCACAAGCGCCGAGACCGTACCATCGCCGCCCACGGCGACGAGACAGCGGCAGCCGGAATCAGGGCCGGTCCGGGCCACCAGCGTCTGCCGTTCCTCGGGGGTCCAGGCGATTTGGGCGTCGATTCCCTGGCTGGCGAGCTCCCGCTCGAGGCGGAAGACGAGCTGGCGTCCTGCCCCGGTGCCCGAGGCGCGGTTGGCCACGATCCCGACCCAGCTTCCGCGGGCGGGGTCCGGGGAGCCATCCGGAGCCGCCTCGTTCTCCTGCTCAGACGAAGGCGCGGGTTCCTGTCCGGAGAACGCAGAGCCGTTTCTTGATCCTGACGGTTCCATCGTGTGGGAGGCCCCTTGACCGCCTGGTCGCACGCGCGGCCGGAAGCCGCCCATGAAGAAACGGGGTAAGCCGGGAAATTCCGCCGTTGCGGATTCAATGGCGTCCCAGCGCGGCGACGTTGAAGTCGTATGTCTCGTGGAACTTCTTGCGGAGGTCTTGCAATTGGTCTCTCAGGTTACGATCGGTCGCCTGCAAGTTCTTGACCTCGGCGCGAGCATTGGCGAGGTGCGTTTTCTCAGCAGTCAGCTCGTCGGCTCGCTGGGTCCGATCTGTCTCGGCGTTCGTCTGGGTTTGCTGAATCAAGGCCAGTTCGTACTGAACGTGGAGAAGTCTATTCTTGATGGAGGACGACATTTGCTGGGCGTCGACCAGGCGAGCGTTGAGGACGGTGATGTCTCGATCCGTCTTCTCTCCCAGAACTGTTGTCTGATCCTTGACCTGGGCAGTCTCTCGCTGGGTGCTCCGCACATCTTCGGCCTTTTGGGCAGCTTGCTTGGAGAGCTCGTTAAGCTCCCGATTGCCGTTGCGGTTGAGCTGAGTCACCCCGGCAGTGAGGATGATCCAGACGATCGAGAGGAGCATGATGAAAACGATGAGAACCTTCCCCGCAGTGGACATCGGTCCGCTCCTGCCAGAGACTCAAATGGAGAAAGCAACGCCGGGATCAGGCGTGCCGGGCGCAGCGACTCTCAGGAGATATCGGTCAAAGACCAAACCCGGCAACGCCCAGACCGCGAAGGGGCATCGCGAATCTGGTTGCCAGGGTGGATTTACCCTAATATACCCTCCGTTCCGGAGTCCTGCCAATCCTGCCGCCAACTTCGTTCCGTCGAGTCTGGCTGCCGGGCCGCGAAGGGAGTGAACAGGAGAGACGTGCCGGAACGGTTGCACCGATTCCAGGTGAGGTTTGACGCTTGCCGGACGGGCGTCTTACAATCATCGATCGGCGGGTCCGGGCCCGCACGCGGCGGCCGCGTGGCTCCTCTTGAGCTGGCGCTCGGTGGCCGCGGGGTGTGCCGCCAGAGGAGATCGAGAACCATGCGTCCGACTTACCCCGTGACGGAATTGCTCGGAGACGGAATTGGCGCCGAGCTGTCGCGGGCGGTCCACCGCCTGGCCGAGGCGCTGCCGGTCATTCTGGAATTCCGCGCGGTCGACCTCCGGCTCGAG
>JBMFUH010000569.1:0-4939 GCA_049966735.1 Isosphaeraceae bacterium | reverse complement strand
TCGTCTCCTCACGCTCCAGGTAGTTCTTCAGATAGCGGAACTCGTAGCGCGGTTCGCTCTCCACCAGGAGGACCTTGATCTTCTCCTTGCGGACGGTGACCACGCGCTCGATCCGGTTGTTCTCTTCCTGCAGCTCGCGGGGCTGCTTGTCGATCTCCAGGATGAACGTTCGCTCTCCCTTCCCCTTGGGGCGATGGATCAGCTCGACACGCTTGGTTTCGCCGTTGGCTGGAGCCTCGACCTCGGTGGACTCGAGCTGCCGCGCGGCTTTGGGGTCGGGGTTGGCGGGATCGCGCTCCAGCAGCCTGAGCGTCATCTTCTGGCCCGCGAAGCCCTTGGCCCGCAGCTTGGCCTGGAACCGGACGGCGTCGTCCTCGAAGACGATGTCGTCCACCAGCAATTCCGTCAGCTCGAGGTCGCGCGCGGGCTCCGCGCTGCCCAGGCCGATCGTGTACAAAGGAACGCCTTTCCTGGCAGCCAGCTCCGCGGACGAGGCGAGCGATTCCCCCTCGGTGGTCTGACCGTCGGAGAAGAGCACGATGGCCGAGGGGGGCGAGCCGCGCAGATCGGTGAGCACCTGGCGAATGCCGTCGCCCAGACGCGACTGCGATCCGATCGCGTCCACGGCGCGGAGCTTCTCGACCGCCTGGCGGATCTCGCCCACGCGTTCGACCTCGGCCAGCAGATTGGCGGCGTTCGAGACGCGGTAGATCCGGACCCTGTGCTGCTTTTGCAACTCCCGGATCAGCCGGGCGTTGTCCTGGAGGATCAGCCCCTTGGCGATCTCCAGCCGCGTGGCTCCGGACGACGAATCGGCGGCCGACGTCGCGCCCGGGCTCGTTGCCTGGTTTTTTCCCGCCGCATCCTGTGCCTGACTGGCCAGGCTGGCGAGGGCCTGGGCCGTCTCGGGCTTCTCGTACTGGTCGACGATCCCAGCGCTCGCCGAGTCGTCGACCATGATCGTCAGGTAGGGCAGGCCGGTCCGCTCCACCGAGAGGACGACCTCGGAGATCATGAAGAGCAAAAGCAACAGCAGGCAGATGCGGATGGCCGCGAGGAAGTACTTGGAGAGCCGCGAGGCTTTCCCCTCGCGGAGGTAGAGCCAGATGAACAGGCTCGACCCCCCCACGATCACGGCGATCAGAAACCACTGCGGCGGGAGCTGCTCGTAGCGCAGATGCGGCGACCTCGCCTCACCCGCCTGGGCGGGTGAGACATTCAGGGCATCGGCCAGTTTCTGGAGAATCCAATCCATCACCGTCGCCACACCTCACGTTTAGGAATCATGGTGTCCGAACTTCCACGCCAGGAACGACTCGAGGAGCAAGAGAAAGAGGGCGCCATAGAGCAAGGGCCGATGGAGTTCGCCACGCCGGCCCACCGCCACGGCGCTATGGGCCAACTCGCGCCAGTTGTTCAGATGGACAAAGCTGAAGCCGGGCAGCCGCTGCTGGAGAACGGCCTGATCGACCTTGGCCAGGTTGCTCTCGGCAGGGTCGGGGCTGGCCGCGAACGAGATCTCCCGGGAGAGCGGCGGGCCGATCTTGACCTGGTAGGCTCCGGCCAGGTCTGTTTGCTCGAAGTGAAGCTGGCTGCCGCTGGCGGTGCCTTTGAGCGGGGCCGGGATCGGCTTCCCATCGGGCCTGACCACGGTCGCGGGCGCGGTTGCGCCGGCCACCTCGAACGATTGATCGAAAGGCTGGCCCACCTTGACGTTGCGCTCGGCGAGATGCCCCGACGCCGCCTGGAGGACGATCTGCTGCATGATCGGCGGATAGCTGTTGTGCAAGGGCCAGGTGGTCCAGGCGGCGTCGGCCGAGGTGGCCACCAGAACCACCTTGCCGCGGCCGTGGGACGCCTCGATCACCGCCGGATCGCCGGTGTCGAAGTCGAGCACCCGCTGGGCGATCGAATCCTTGGGCAGCTTCAGCTTGTGGTACTGCCAGATGAGCGCCAGGGTGAGCCCGGCGGCGACCTGGTCGGACTGGCCGCGGAAGTCGGCGACGATGGGGTGCCGGTAGCCCAGGGGGTTGAAGCTGAACTTCGCCGCCTTCTTGGCCGCGTCTCCCATGGTCGGACCGAACTCGGCCGGCAAGATGCCCTTGCCGTCGGCGAAGAGCAGACGGTTGTAGTTGTCGGCCATCACCTGGTCGCCGCCGAAGACCACCAGGCCGCCCCCTCGCTTGAGGAACTCCTCCAGCTGCGCCACGTCGTCCTGCTTGAACTGTCCCACGTTGCAGAGGACGACGACGTCGAACTTCGTCAGCTCGCGGTGAGCCAGCTCGGATTCGGTGATGACCTCGGCGCGGATCATCCCCGGCTGGCCGGGAGGTCCCTCGGAAGGAGAGAGGGCCTCGCCCAGGTAGTCGGTCTCGGCCTGGAACGGCTCCGACTTGTATTGCCCGTCCACCAGCAGGACATTGAGCGACTCCTTGACGGGCACGACCAGGACGCGGCGGTCGTCGAGCTGGAGCTGGTCGTTCTCCATCTTGAGTTCGACGACGTGATCGCCGGAGCCCACGAACTGATGGTTGAAGACGACCGGCACATCCTCGCCCACTGGCAGGTCAAGCGCCTGCTCGGGCCCTCGCACCCCGTCGACGTTCAGGCGGACGGAGACGCCGTCGACCCGGGCCGGGCCGAAGTTGCGAATCAGGCCTCGAACGAGCGCGATCGAGCCGGTGGTGACCACGGGGGCCAGGACGCGCAGGTCCGTGACGGCCCGGTTCTGGCTGCCCGTGTCTCCCACCTCGATGATGACTGTTCGAGGCCGACGCGCCGCCAGCTTGGCCAGGATGGCGTCCAGGCCGTCCTGGCCCGGGGACTCCCGCCGCCGCCAGCTCGTCCCCTGCAAGTCCGTGAGGAAGATGATTTCCTTTTGGGAAATGGTCGAGGCGTCGAGCACCTGATCAATCTTCTGGAACGTGGAGGTGAGGTCGGTCGCCCCGTGTGAGAGGGTAAGTTCCTGGATCTCCTTCTGTACCTCGTTCAGGCTGCGCGAGGGCTCACCGATGATCACCTTCGGAGGCGATCCCATCATGATCAGGCTGATGGCGTCGCCCGGGCGCGAGTCCTTGACGATCTGGATGGCCACTTTTCTGGCGTCGTCGAACCGGCTGGTGCCGGCCGTCGAGTAGCCCATCGACAGCGAGTCGTCCAGCACCAGCACGCGATGGGTCCGGCCGCCGGCGATCACGTTGCCGAAGGCTTCAAGAAACGGCTTGGCCATGGCCAGGACGATCAGCAGGATCAGCAACGTGCGGATCGCCAGGAGCAGCCACTGCTCGATCCGGATGCGCCGCTGGTTCTTCTTGATCGCCGCCAGCAGGAACTGCATCGCCGCCCACCGCATCTCCCGGAACTTCCGCCGGTTCAGGAGGTGGATCACGATGGGGATCGACGCCGCGGCCAGCCCGGCCAGGAGACCGGGGTTGGCAAACTCGAGGGCCCAGAAGAGAGGCATTGAGGAGAGAAATTCCATGGAGCGTGTGTCCTGATCGGCTCTCGGGCGTTGTTCAGACCAGGCGGGCCGACCGCGATGCCAGGTAGCTGGAAAGAGGGATCTCGAGACTCTGATCGGTGCGGAGCGGAACGTAATCGATGTCGGCCATCCGGCAGTTCTTCTTGAGCTCGTCGAGGAAGGCGCCCAGCTCGGCCTGGTAGGCGCGCTTGAGCGCGTGAGGCTCCGTCAGGACGTCGGGCATCCCTTCCATCCCCCTGAAGAGCGTGCTCTCGCGGAAGGGAAACTCGATCTCCGCCGGGTCGAGGACGTGAAAGACGATGACCTCGTGGCGGCGGTGACGAAAGTGCCTCAGCCCGGAAATGATCCGGGCGGGATCGTCGAAGAAGTCGGAGAGGATGGCGACCACTCCACGTTTCTTGAAGCGCTCGGCCAGGTCGTGGAGCACGGCCCCCAGGTCTGACTTCTCGCGCGCGGGCGTCACGTCGAGCAGGTGGATCAGCTCCTTCAGGTGAGAAGGCTGGCTGGCCGGCCTCAAGTAGCGGCGGACCGCGTCGTCAAACAGGCCCAGGCCCACCGAGTCTTGCTGCTGAATGACCAGGTACGCGAGCGCCGCGACGACGAACTGCGCGTATTTCAGCTTGGTCACGTTCGAACCGGAGGCGTAGGCCATCGACTCGCTGGTGTCGAGCAGAAGGTAGAGAAGAAGGTTGGTCTCCTCCTCGTACTGCTTGAGGTAGAGCTTGTCGGTTTTGGACCAGACTTTCCAGTCGACGTGGCGGATGTCGTCGCCGGGGACGTATTCGCGGTGCTCGGCGAACTCGACGGAGAAGCCGTGATACGGGCTCTTGTGCATCCCCGCCACGTACCCTTCGACAACAAACCGCGCCTGGAGGTCAAGCCCTTCCAGGCTAGCCAGCGTTTGCGGATCTAAATAGTTTGGGGACTCTTCCACTTTGCTCGGCCTCGTGCTCGCCGACCGGGATGGTGCTGATCAAGCGCTGGACGATGTCGTCCGGCTTGAGACCCTCGGCCTCGGCGTTGAAGTTGGTGATGATGCGGTGCCGCAGCACCGGTCCGGCGACGGCGCGGATGTCCTCGATGGCCACGTGGTAGTTGCCGTGCAGCACCGCGCGGGCCTTGGCGGCCAGCACGAGATACTGGCTGGCCCGCGGGCCGGCGCCCCAGCTCACGTAGTCGCGGATGAAATTGGGGGCCCCGTCCTTCTCGCGCCTCGTGCTGCGCGTCAGGCGAACCGCGTAGCGCGCCACGTGGTCGGCCACGGGCACCTTGCGGACGATCTCCTGCAATGCCAGGATCTCGTTGCCCGAGAGAACCTTGGAGACGCCTGGCTTGTGGATGGAGGTCGTCAGCCGGACGATGTCCAGCTCCTCATCCTCGGCGGGGTAGTCGACCAGGATGTTGAGCATGAACCGGTCGAGCTGGGCTTCGGGAAGGGGATAGGTTCCCTCCTGCTCG